>JAHJFD010000020.1 GCA_018825145.1 Patescibacteria group bacterium | reverse complement strand
TCGGACTGGATTCGAACCAGTGACCTACCGGTTAACAGCCGGTTGCTCTACCGCTGAGCTACCGAGGATCGCCTGTAATGTTAATTAGCCCCAACAATTTAACGAAGCTTCCCGTTTTAATCAAGGAAATTTAATGTCAGCCCTCATTAAATTTGCTAAGCTCAGAGCTTTATAGCAGAATATACTCAACTTTGAGCCAATAACATGTTTGTCCCCAAACAAATCAACCGGGAAACTGAACGACTCTTCACAAAATTGGAAAGGGTCGGCTGGGGCAAAAGTGATTGCACCCTGATCGCCCCTCTCACCCTAGAAATCAATCTGTTAAAGCGGAAAAAGAACGCCATTATTCTGGCTCATTCTTACCAGACACCCGATATTATGTATGGCGTGGCGGACTTTTTGGGTGATTCCTATGCTCTGAGCATGCGGGCCCGTGAAACCAAAGCGAACACAATTGTTTTCAGTTCAGTTCATTTTATGGCTGAAACCGCCAAAATCCTGAATCCGAAAAAAACGGTTCTGGTACCGGCTGTCGCCGGATGTTCACTCGCCGAATCAATTACCACCTATGACGTTCGCGGCCTGAAAAAAGCTTATCCAAATGCAGGCGTGGTTTGCTACATAAATACCACAGCCAATGTTAAAGCTGAATGCGACGCTGTCTGTACATCCGGCAACGCCCTGAAGATTATAGAACGAATGCCCCAGAAAGAAATAATCTTTCTGCCTGATGAATTTATGGCCAAAAACCTACAGCCCCTGACCAGAAAAAAGCTGATCGGCTGGAAAGGCCGATGTATTGTGCACGAGGAATTCTCTCCAAAAACCGTAAAAGAAATCCGTAAAGAATATCCGAACGCGAAAATACTGGCCCACTCGGAGTGCAGTCCCGCTGTGATTCATGAGGCGGACATGATGGGGAGTACCAAGCAGATGCTGGACTACGTGGACGCCTCAAAAAACGAAGAATTTATGCTGGTCACGGAATGCGGGCTTTCGGACCGCGTGCGGGTCGAAAAACCAGGTAAAAAAATCGTCGGCAGCTGCGCGCTATGCCCGTACATGAAAAAAATCATGCTTAAAGACATTCTGGAATGCCTCAAATCCCCTCGCCCGGAGCAAATCATTACCCTTCCAAACGACATCATCAAAAAAGCGAAAAAGAGCCTGGATCTGATGATAAAACTTTCAAAATAATCAACCGCCATTATGCTTCATGCGAAAGGACAGGGTATTCTTTTTGGTAGTAGTTTTTTTGTTGCACAAAGATTGCACAGATCTTGCACAAACTTTGTGCAAACTTTGTGCAACAAAATTCACAGGGCTAAAAGGAGTCACCCAAGGTCGCCGGAAAAGAGTAGATTATATAATGACCGCGCTACCAAGACAAATGTCACCATAATAAAATACCGCGAACTGTCCGGCTGCCACCCCGTGCACCGGCTCTTTAAGGATAATTCTATTTCCATCAACTCTGCAGTCATGCATTGTCGCTCCATGCCTGATCTTAACTTTCAATTGGTTACCTGCCCGTCCTGCAGGCAGGTTGGTCATCGGAAATCGGTCATTGATCAAATGAATCGGTCCCACTTTAAACTCACTTTTATAAACCTCATCGGGCTGATGACCCTGCGCCAGATAAATGATGTTCTTTCCAATATCTTTTTTTACTACAAACCACGGTCCGCCCGAAAGCCCAAGGCCCTGACGCTGGCCGATGGTATAAAACCAGTAACCGCGATGCTCCCCCACCACCTTTCCGCCGGCAAGCCCGACAAACTCACCCGGCTTCTCACCCAGATGATGCTTCAGAAAATCAGCAAAAGGAATTTTTCCTAAAAAGCAGATCCCCTGACTGTCTTTTCGATTCTGATTCGGTAAATTGAATTCCCTGGCCAGAGCGCGGACTTCTCCCTTCACGAATTTTCCGATGGGAAACAGGGCTCGGGATAACTGTTTCTGGCTTATCTGTGCCAAAAAATAAGTCTGGTCTTTCACCGGATCCGGAGCCCGCCGCAATATGAAACCTTTATCCGTTTCTTCCGCCCGCGCGTAATGGCCGGTCGCGACCTTCTCGAAAGAATCATCAATCACCTCATAAAACTGCCCGAATTTAATCTGTCGGTTACAAAGAACATCAGGGTTCGGAGTACGGCCGGCTTTGGCCTCCGCTACCGTGTACTCCACCACCCGTTCCCAATATTCTTTCTGCATCGGAACCACCTTTAGCGGCACATCGATTTCATCACAAATTTGCCTTACGTAAGCCAAATCCTCTTCCCAGGGGCACTCCCCCAGATAAGAAAGCTCATCTTCCAGCCAGATCTTCAGATAAAAAGCGGTCAGCTTATGACCCTCGCGATGCAGCAGACGAAGCGCCACCGAGCTATCGACCCCCCCTGATGTTAGTACAGCAATTTTCATAAATTGGCCCGAACATAATAATAGGTATCCGACTTTTTTGAAATACCCAGGCTGTCTGATAAAATACAGGCACATTAAGAAGCATGTATGATTGATTTTACGGACTTACTGATTCTGATGGTCGTTATCTGGACGGCCGGTAAGATTTTCAGATTTCTCAACTTACCCGTAATTTTCGGTGAACTGATAGGAGGTATTATCGTTGGGCCGGTCATTTTCAATTTGGTTCACATTGATAGCGAACTTATTAAGGTAGTCGCTGAGTTTGGAATCTTTTTTCTTATGCTTCACTCCGGCCTGGAAACCAATCCCGATAGATTGCTGAAAGCGGGCAAAAAATCCATCATGATAGCTTTTGGGGGTGCCCTTCTTCCTTTCTTTGGCGGCTACCTCACTTCAATTTTATTTGGCTACCCACCTGTTACAGCCTTTTTTGTGGGAATGGGAATTTCAATCTCGGCCATTGCCATCGGAGCCAGGCTTTTCAAAGATCACAATATGCTGAACAGTCAGGTTGCGAATTTTTCTTTGGGTGCCGCTATAATAGACGACATCATTGCCCTTATTCTGTTTTCCTTAGCTCTGAATTTTGCCGAAAAAGGAGTTGTCGAATTTGTACCAATCATATACATGCTGGTTAAGGTAATTGCCTTCTTTGTCATTGTGATATGGGGCGGAAACAAAATTTCTCCTCACATGAACAGGGTGATTCAATTCAGAAACAAAGGCTTCACCCTCACATTGATCATGGCCCTTTTACTGGGATTAATCGCAGAAGCAATTGGTCTGCATATGATAATCGGGGCCTTCCTGGCCGGCCTATTTATTCGCGGCGAAGTACTCGATAAACGGGTGTTTGCTAAAATTGAAGACCGGATATATGGCATGAGTTACAGCTTTTTTGGCCCGATTTTCTTTGCCAGTCTGGCCTTTCATTTGGATTTTAACGCCTTTTTTGAGACCCCTTATTTTATGCTAGCCATCGTGCTTGTGGCCATTTTCGGCAAAATGATCGGCAGTGGAATTATTACCGGCATTCTGAAAATGAAGCCCATGGAGTCACTGGCAGTAGGCCTTGCTTTAAATAACCGCGGAGCTGTGGAGCTTATTGTAGCCTCCATCGGTTTACAAATGGGCATCATCGATAAAAACATCTTCTCGATTCTTGTCATCATGGCCTTCGTAACAACTGTATTTTCTATTGTGGCTTTTCAACCGGTCGCCAAAAGACTCAAGACAGACTAAACCAAACGGAAACGCAAAATCTGTCGGCCGACAAGCTGATCTTTGCGTGCGTATTTCAGGTCGAGTTCTTTCCTGAAACCCGTCTTTTCCGCCCCGCGGATCACCTCACTCAATTCAAGCTCCCCTTCGCGTGTCCGGTAAAAAGGCAGGCCGATTACCACGGAACCTTTAAATCCGGCTGACTTCAGCGCCGCGAAAAAAAGCTGATAAAGCTGGGAAAGCCGGGAAACCAAAGGGGCAAATTCCCGCTTTGATCTGAGTCTGTTCTGGGGCGGCCCCAGATATCCTTCACAGGCAATCGCATCAAATTGCTTCAGTGGAACGGGGTCTGTCGCGTCATGAGCAAAGAGCTCCGCGGTCGTCTTTACGGCAAATTCTTTTTTCACCCATTCCACGTTTCTTTTTGCCCCCTGCAGGGTTTCCTCATCAATGTCCGACCCCAGCATCTTATGGCCCATTAGCAGCCCTTCCATAATAAGCACTCCCCCGCCGCAAAAAGGATCCCAGATCGCCCCCTCAGAGCCTGTAAGATTGATCATGATCTGGGCCAGTTTTGGCGGAAGCATTCCCACTTTCATGTCACGGAAAGGTTTTTCGTAGTCACGTTTTGAATAGGCATCAATGTCCTGCACCGCCACCACTTCAGCCAGATGGAAATCAGGGCCTTCTTTACACACCAGAACCTCTTTGCCGCCCGAAAGCCCCTTGTGCTGAGCCGCCGAAATATTCAAAAAATGCTGATTTACAAAACGACTGCTGATACCGCGCCTTTTGAATTCCTTTTTCAGATCCGGAAGCAGAGCTCTCAGATTTTTCTCAGACCAGCCATAAACGCTGACGCCGTAATTGAGCTTGCCCGCGTAATGCTCAACCGAAAGATGATCCGCGATTTTAGGAACAAGATATTTTTTGTCCGCCGTGTCAAAAACCTTTCCCGCCTTAATCTGACCGCCCAGTTGATCAAACTCTTTTTGACTGAGCGGTTTTTTAAGATCCAGTAAGACAAAATCAGCGCATTTCATCTGCGGCTTTGATTCAGGGTAGCGCGCCAAAAGCTCCGCCATCGAAAGCTCCGGGTCCTTGCCAAGAACAAAAATATATGTTGACATAATAAAAAAACCACGCTATACTCACCCCCAATGTAGACCCAAAAGCCCCTTCCGACAATATTATTATGTTTGAAGGGATTTTTTAAATCATGATCAAAAAAGAACTTATCAATGTCATTTTATCCGCCATACTTATTTTTGCCATCGGCCTTGTCAGCGGATTCAGCCTGGGTTATTTCAGATCCGCTCAGACGGCTTTTCCGAAAATGACGGAAGTTGCTGATTTAAACCCCGGCATTGCCACCATCAGATTTCTGAAATTCGAAAATGGTCTTCTGAAAGGTGAAATCGCCGGCCAAAAATCCCGTCTGGCCTACAGCCCGGAAGGAGTCCTGGATCTGAAACCCGGTCAGTCTTTTGAAATACCCGCCGCCGGCATCACACTCTACCAATATTATTCCGTCCGCGACCTGCCGGAAGGCACACAGTTTATTGCCAGCAAATCAGGCAAATATTACTACAGCGTGCTCAACCCAAAAGCCTTTGGAATCCCCCCGAAAAACCGCCTGCACTTTAAAACCGAAGAAGAAGCAGAAAAAATGGGTTATCTTGCTCCAAAATAGGGCAAATTGCTTGTTGTTAAAACGCAAATTTGGTATAATATAAGGTAGAAAGCAAAATAAACACTAAGCATGATTGCACTGCACACAAACTCCCTTCATAAATACGGACTCAATCGTATTTTTGAATTTGCCAAAACCGCCGGATACGACGGCATTGAAATAGGCGTGGACAAAAATAATTTTGACACACAGAACGCGGAATACATTAAAAAGCTGTCCGACGAATTCAACCTGCCTGTTTTGGCTTTGCACTCACCGGTGAACGGCACGGCCCAGAGCGTGGAACATGTTGTTGACATGGCGGTTTACTTAAAGTGTCCGGTTGTGGTGATCACACCGCCCAAATTGCTGGATTTCAAATTCACCAACTGGCTCAAAAAGAAGACACCCGCCCTGCGCAAAAAAAAGAACATTCATATTGCCCTGCTGAACGCCCCAGGTAAAACCGTTCTGGGTTTTTTACCGGACCGCGCCATGAACAGCATTTCGGACATGCAAAAGTTCGGCATGGCTGCCCTGGACACCTCCTCGGCCGCATCAAAAAAATGGGGAAATCTTATGAGTGTGTATGGACACCTGAAAAAACTTATCGTGCACGTTCACCTGTCCAACATAAACAAACACAAAGAATACTCCCTGCCCAACGAAGGAGTTTTGCCGCTTGAAAGCTTTCTGAAAAAACTGAAAGACAGCAATTATAAAGGGGCTATCAGCATCCGCGTAAGGACAACGGAGCTTTCTGCCGGAGATGACGAAAAAGTCGTCGCCAAACTGAAAAAGGTCAAGGAATTCGTGGACGAGTATTATAAATAGGTTTTGGTTTGCATTTCGCGATTGAACTTGTCTGGTTTTTTGTGTTAGAATTCGGGCAAACAGAAATTAATCGCAAAAAATGTGGAAACCGATAAGGACGAGAGAGAGAGAGCTTAAAATTTAGAGGCTATACCTGCGCCTGTCCGCCCGCGGGCTTCACTTTTGTGGAATTGATGGTGGTAATCGCCATCATGTCTGTCATGGCGGGCGCGGTGACCGTCGGCTGGCATTCCTTTGCTGATTTCATCGCCGTCCGGAACGCCGCCGGGAATATGGAAGACATACTAAGTGAGCTGGAGCGGGAAGTCATTGCGGAGGACGTCAAAAAGACTTCCGTCCGGTTTGAGGATTCCTATTTGCTGGCAGACTCGAAAAAGGTTGCCGCGAAACTCAGTCTGGAATGGGAAAAAGTTCTTGTGGCCGATGATGATTGCACGATAGGCGACATAAAATTCAGGAGTCCTGTTACAGCGCAGTTTTTCGCGTACGACGCGGAGGGGAATCCCCTGTTTGATTCCGTGCCGCTGCAGGCGGACGAAGAATTTTGCGTCAATCCGCTGGAATACAAAAAGCGGGAACTGGTTTATGAACTTCAGACGGATAAGGATTTTTCCAACAGCGCCCGTATTTTCCCTTTAAACCTCGGCCTAAGCGGCAGCAATGACATTTATCTGGAAGACAATGATTACCGCCTGGAGATTTCCCGGCCCTACGGACAGAAGAGGCGTTTCAACGGCGCGGCTCTGCTGGACGAGGACACGGAAGCCGTCATCACCATAAGAAGCAAAGAAGGCACCGAATCAGCCGCTTTCAGTTTGCCTAAAAAATAAAATAATTAATTTAAAAAACCTATGAAAAAACATCCGCGACCCATTGCCGCCTGGATAGAGAAACACACACCTTTCTTAAAACTGTTCCTGATCATCATTCTCATCGGAGGTATTGTGAACTTCACGATCTACGCCTATTACTCCTTCATGACCTTCCGGTTCAGTCAGCGTTATTACATGGAGTCAGCAAAAGGTGCGGTTCTTGAATCGTTTAACAAGACGATGGACTACTTTGCCGAGAACCCGGAAGCGATGGAGCGGTATCTGCCGGACGGTATTAACATACCGGACAACATCAGCATCACGATGAAGAAGGTGCAGGACTCCGATATTCCGCATGAGACCTGGCATCTTGTCGGCTGGAAAGAGGCCGGCAATGGTGAAACGTACCGATCGGAACGCTGTTTCACCGTTCCAAAAACGTCTGACAATCAATCTAACTGATCCAATAAATATTATGAAGACTCCAAAAATCAAAAATCCTCTGTTTGGTATTCACAGCGGTTTTACCCTCGTCGAGCTTCTCCTCGTGATCGCCATCATCACGATCCTTAGTACCGTTGCCGTCATCGCGTATCCGCGGACTCAGATCGTCCCCATGAACAACAAGGTTGCTGATGACCTTGAGGCCATCAAAAGCGCGATGGAACAGTATAAGGTGGACCATGAAGGAAAATACCCTGTTCCGCTTCCCAACACGGATAAGAATTTACTTTGCTTTTATGCGGATACCGCTTACGCGCATGACTGCGCCGCGGCTGACTTCATCCAGGCGCAGGTCGATAACACGCTTCTCACCAAACGCTATCTGCAGGAAGTGCCGACTGACCCGAGGACGGGGACAAGGTACGCTTATGGTGTTACAACAGACGGGAGGTACTATCAGGTGGCGGGTCTTATCGAAGGTGAGGACGGAACATGGACGGCCAGAGTCTCCGGTAATCTGCACTTCACCTACCCGCTTAAAAGCCTGATCCGTTCCTATAACGGCCCCGATTTTGTGATGGACGGGGAAAGTTTCCTCCCTTACTCTGCCAACCATCTGGCTGTCAGCGCCATGCTGGCGGACATCAGCGGCGAGGTGAAGGTTGGGGGGACAGCGGTCACGCCGGCGAGTTCCGATGAGCAGAAGACTGTGAAACCCGGCGCCGTGATCACCACCGGACCCGCCTCCTCCGTTTCGCTGTGGTTCTCGGACGGCTCCGTCACCTGGCTGGAGGAAAACACCACTCTGCGTGTGCTCCCCAACACGGAAACGGAAAAGAATGACAAAGACGGAATCATCACCAAAATCCGCCTCAAGCTCACCTCGGGCAAGATATGGAACAAGGTGGTCAGGCTGGCGGAAAAATCGGAGTTCAACGTGGAAACCACTTCCGCCATCGCGGGCGTGCGGGGAACGGAGTTCGGAATAGACGCGGCGGGAAACGAGCTGATTGTTCTCTCCGGCACGGTAGTGGCCCGCAGGTTCGCTCCCGGCGAAGCTGTTTCCGCCGACTCCGCCTTTGAGTTTGATAATTCCAATACTTTTTTCAGCATCAATCAGGTCATAAACGGCGACGGCTCCTTTAAGACATTTCCCGTTCCCGATTACAATGCCGTTTCGCCGTCATCCGGCACGACCCTTCCTTCCGTGGCGCAGCAGGCTATTTCGCAGAAGTACTACCGCCAGCCCTATAACAACAATTTAGAACCCCGTCTGAACGAGCTTGATGTTCCCAATAAAATCCTTTCCCTCAGACTCTTTGAAAAAGGAACGAATAATCCTTACGATCTTCTCGATATCAGTAAAATCCACGTCTACGAAAAGGAAACCATGAACCCCCTGACTGTATGGGATGAATCCAAATTCACCGTTGATTCCTTGGAGAACACCGTTACCATTCTGCCGGCGATCGCCCATGATTTCTTCCAGTCGCACGAGGATGTTTCCATTGTTCTTGTGTTCGAGGACACGGGTGGAAATCTCAGTGCCCTCATTCACCCGCCGATCCGTATCCGGTTCAACGCCAGACTGACCTGGCTACAGCTCTTCGGGGACTGGACGCCGAAAAAGAAGAAAATTTCAGGCTGCTCCGGAACTTACGTCTCCCACACAGTCAGCGGCCCATCTGTCGTGCTCGCGGGCTCCGCCGGCAAGTACAAGGCTGTGGCCGCCTATACCGGTCCTTCCTGCACGCAGGATATAACTACATCATGCAGCTGGAAAAATCCCCCTAACGGCACAATAGACGCTAACGGCAAATTTACCCCAAACACAACTGGAACCGCGACCATTACCTGTGATTTTAATTCCAATTCGGCCGCCAGCCCGCCCACTGTCAGCATCATCAGCAAACTCAATGCTTCCTGCCGGGGCGCGGACCTTGCTAAAGGCACACCTGATGATAAAGGATACTGGGATGATCCGGCATGCTGGGTGCTGGCCGATCCGAATACAAACTGTGACTCAGCCTGCAACACTAAAATCAGCGCCATCTGTGAAGACAGCAGTGATGGCAAAACCGACTGGGATGATGATTCAGCCCTGGGAAATCCTATATGTGTGGCACTGACTGGAAAGATGCCCTTCGGGGATGCTGGTTCAACTATTGAATATGCACCTTATTTGTTTGTTTCAGCAAATCGCTGTTATTCACGAAAAAACAGTATTACAACCTTTACACCCGATTTATGCGCGACAACAAAAGGACTGGATGTTAACCGGCAAAGAGTATGCAAATGTATTTAGCGTTTCGAATATTTCTTTGGCTTTATTCTAGTGTAAACTGAATTGCCTGAGGAGTCGCTGAACCTCCGGGGCCATTACAGTCGGCCTTGAGTTCAATTGTGTCACCTGCCCATGGGCCAGTGGTATGCACTGAAGATGCATTAATACCGTTGATAATAACGGGGCCATTAGTGCCTGGAGGACCGTCACCACTAATTAGTGACGGAGTGACACTGCAATCAGTTGCATTAGTTATAGAAAAAATTACTGGGTAATTGATGCCTTGCGATAAACAAAAGCCATTAGTACTACTGCAATCAATCGCCAGATTACTAATCTCCGGTTTAGGGGGCACATTCACATCCAACGCCGTCGTGTCATCTGTCACCCCCTCGCTGAGTCCCGCCACGGAAAGGTTAAAACTTCCAAGGTTACTGGGGTCAGCACTCCTCCATTTCCCGGGCTGTCCGGGAACGGGCACGAAGGTCAGTCCTCCGCCCGCTGAAATACCCAGCTTCTCAAGCACCATATCACTGCCGTCACCTTCGTCCGTGGTGCCGGCAAGATCAACAACAATATGGCCTTCCTGGTCACGCGTCACTTTCGAGCTGACAGCCGGTTTTGAATTGGCGGGAAAATAACCCTCCCCG
>JAHJFD010000019.1 GCA_018825145.1 Patescibacteria group bacterium | reverse complement strand
GCTAAAATCTTGTCATAAAAGCATATTTGGTGTATAATTATAAGATAATCACTAATTATACTTAAATATGGCTAATACAAAGATCGGGTTCCCCCAGGGTCCGGAACAAGGTGGTGAATCTGCTAAAGCAGGGCTTGCCGCGTTGATCAAGCGATATGAAAATGATCCGGAGGCTTTAGAGAGGATTCTTACCGCAGGTCAGGAAGCCGCGGAACAAGTGGAAGAGACCAGGATTGATGAAAGTCCTGATTTTATGCAACAGAATGCCGCTGCTGTCAGTTCATTTATGCAACGTTCGGGTATATATGATTTACTTGCTTCCACTCCACCTGAGCAGCTTAAGCGTGACTATATCGGCTTAACTCCATTTCCTGTAAATGAAGAAGCTCCGGTTGAAATCAGTCAGGAAGATTTTGATGCACTTTTTGGCTCAGCGATATATAAGCGTAAACCACAAGGGCGCGTTTATGGAAGTATGATAGAAGCAACCGTTTTGATAAGAATACCTGACGGGAAAGTTTATCAGCTTTCTATGATGAAGGGTGAGAATGGAAAATATCTGCCATTCGAATATTTTGAAACAGATATAAAGAGCTTGAGGATGGCAAAAGAATACATGGAAAAACGCAGAAAAGTACCAGAGGATACCCGTGAACAGATTTTAGGTCTTAGTTAGTGATTGTTTTACCGTTTTTTTACGGTTGCCCTGAAACCATACTATGTAGACAATTTCCAGTAGGCCAATTGTGTTTACTACAAGCAGAACGACGAACCATCTGAGCTGATTGTTCCGGCCGCACTTCCAGAGAGCTATTCCTTTCCATATCAGCGACCATATGATAATAGGAATCAGGTAACGCGGATCTTTCAGTACTAAATCGAGACTCTGAAGCAATGTCATTTTTTTTGTGTGTCAGTATGATAACCTGACCTGATTTTACCATAAAAAAAACTACCCTCCAGTGGCGGGTTTTTTCAAAAGTTTTTTCTTGACTTCACCTAGTGCCTTAGCTAAAATCCTTGTGCTTAGACTGAGAAGCATATGAAAAAGCTCTTAAGTAAGCCTTTTGTTCTTTTGAATCAAAGGTGCGTTTTGAAACCAAGTCCAAAGCGTTTCAAAACACAGTAGGGAAACGTTTAAAAATACTAAATTTACTTCGTAAATTCTCGTATTTTTATCCTCGCTACGCTACGGCCTTTGGCCTAAGCTTCGCTTGGAACACGTTTCTCGCTACTTTGTGCATTGCATTTTGAATGCAGTACAGAACTAGTACAAGAACTTCGATGTAAAAATCGGAGGGAACAACTATGCAGAATTCTAGAGTTTTAATTTAGTTCGGTGCAATACCGGACAAACAGGAATATATTCACCTCAATATTTTATTGGGGATAAACTATTTCAAACACTTTTGTAGCTCTAAGCTACTTTTTATGAAGAGTTTGATCCTGGCTCAGGATGAACGCTAGCGGTGCGCCTAACACATGCAAGTCGAGCGCCCCCACTTTGTCTTCGAATCATCGAAGATAGGGTGGGGGAGCGGCGAACGGGTGAGTAACACGTTGGAACCTGCCCCAGACTCAGGGATAGCCATCCGAAAGGGTGATTAATACCGGATAGTCTCGTAAGAGTAAAGCTTTTGCGGTTTGGGAGGGGCCTGCGGCCTATCAGCTAGTTGGTAGTGTAATAGACTACCAAGGCTATGACGGGTATCTGGTGTGAGAGCATGACCAGACACAATGGAACTGAGACACGGTCCATACTCCTACGGGAGGCAGCAGTGAGGAATCTTCCGCAATGGGCGAAAGCCTGACGGAGCGACACCGCGTGGAGGACGAAGGCCTTTTGGTTGTAAACTCCTTTTCTGGGGGAATAAATGATGAAGGTACCCCAGGAATAAGCACCGGCTAACTACGTGCCAGCAGCCGCGGTAATACGTAGGGTGCAAGCGTTATCCGGAATTATTGGGCGTAAAGGGTTCGTAGGTGGTTTAGAAAGTTTGTAGTTAAATCCGGTCGCTCAACGATCGATTCGCTACAAAAACTCCTAAACTAGAGAGTGGCAGAGGCAACTGGAATTCCACATGTAGGGGTAAAATCCGTTGATATGTGGAGGAACACCAAAAGCGAAGGCAGGTTGCTGGGCCATTTCTGACGCTGAGGAACGAAAGCGTGGGGAGCAAACAGGATTAGATACCCTGGTAGTCCACGCCGTAAACGATGGATACTCGATGTAGGGAGGAATCGACCCCTTCCTGTGTCTAAGCTAACGCGTTAAGTATCCCGCCTGGGGAGTACGGTCGCAAGATTAAAACTCAAAGGAATAGACGGGGACCCACACAAGCGGTGGAGCATGTGGTTTAATTCGACGATAAACGGGGAACCTTACCAAGGCTTGACATCTCCGGAATCCCGAGGAAACTTGGGCGTGCCGTAAGGAACCGGATGACAGGTGCTGCATGGTCGTCGTCAGCTCGTGCCTTGAGGTGTTCGGTTAAGTCCGTAAACGAGCGCAACCCATGTCTTATGTTGTATATTTCATAAGAGACTGCCGGCTCCAAGTCGGAGGAAGGTATGGATGACGTCAGATCAGCATGGCCCTTATGCCTTGGGCCACACACGTGCTACAATGGCCGGTACAATGAGTAGCCAACCCGCAAGGGGGAGCCAATCTCATCAAAGCCGGTCCAAGTTCGGATTGGGGGCTGAAATTCGACCCCATGAAGTTGGAATCGCTAGTAACCGCAAATCAGACATGTTGCGGTGAATATGTTCCTGGGTCTTGTACTCACCGCCCGTCACATCATGAAAGATGGGGGTGCCCGAAGTCGCGCTACTCCGCAAGGGGGCGTGCCTAAGGTAAAACCATTGATTGGGATGAAGTCGTAACAAGGTATCCGTAGGAGAACCTGCGGATGGATCACCTCCTTTTAAGGAGAAATGAGTCCCGCCTCGGCGGGACATGGTCGGTACTCTGGATTTTTTTGTCTGTACTGCATTTAGATTGCAATCTTAAAAAAGCCTGGCCAATGAAGCAGGGCTTTTTTGTTAAGACTCAATTTTTGATTGAATAAAGTCAATGGCAGCCTTTAGCTTAGCTGCTAACTCTGGATGATGTATTTCAACAATTGGAATAATTTCTTCACGAGTATCTCGAAGATATCGCTTCTGTTTGGCTGGATCGGGACAAAAGTAGAGCGAAAAAATATTTGAAAGTCTGTCGCAGGCTTTTAATTTTGCAAGCTGGCCATCAGCTTTTAATTTGTCATAGTATTCATCCTTTGGCATTTTCTTGCCCCCCCTTTGCTTTGTCAGACCGGCAACCATAAATGCAACTTGCGATCCAAATTTGGCCTCTAGTTCCTTTTCGTTGGTATCTGTATCTTCCAATACATCATGAAGGAGCATGGCCATAATTTCCTCATAATTACAGTCAATGTCTATCGCATTAAGAGCGGCCGAAGTGCAGTGACTTAAATAAGGAGTTCCCTCATCACGAACTTGGCCTTCATGCTTCAATCTTGCAAAATCGAGCGCTTTCAAAATATCAGCACGTTCACCCTCGGGAAATACAGCTAAAGCATGCCGAAACCTTGCTTCTGCATCTTTATAATCCTTTACTTCAGCGAACTTGGTACTGAAGGCTTCTGGAATTTTCATTTTTTTTTAGCCTTCTCTATCATCGCTACAAATTCATCTTCAGAAATCATGGAGCCTTCCTCATAGAATTGGTTAGTAGATCCAGGCAAACCCTCTTCCCATTCTCCTCCTTCATTCATGAAAAACTGGGTTCCCATTGTTCCGGTTTCATCCCAAACTTCTCTAACAGGAACACCATCAACTTCGTAATACGATTCGGTATTGGCGCGTCTCTGGCAAGTTTCATCGTATGGTTCGTTAAGACCCGGTACAAGATTATAGTCTTCTCCTTCGATGTGACCCGCTGATCTCATTGCTTCTGGCATATTAATTTTAATTTATTATATTATAAACTGGTTTAATTATACATTATTTTTGGCCTCCTATGAAGGTGGCGGTGCTGGAGCTCCTGCTGCCACTCTCCTGGGTGCGGGTGTTCTAACAGGTGTCCTGGGTGGGTTTTTGTAATCTGCCCAAGCAGACTCATACAGTTTAATCATTAAAGTGTCCAACTTAGCCTTGAGCGTTTTTTGTGCCGCAGTCAAGCCTTCTTCTGGCAGGGAGCGTGCCAGTTCATAGAGTTGATGTCCGTTTACATGGGCTGTATCAGCAGTCAGATCAGGAAGTTCTATGAGGGGCTTGCCCGGTTTTTGAATTCGCTTGGCAACCCTCTGAGCCTCAGCAATTTCATCGGGTGTGAAGGCTATATCCTTGTATACTCTTTTAGGCAAGGTCAGCCCCTTGTCTTTAGCTCTAAGCATCGGTTTAAGATGCATCTGAAGTTCAACGACAGAGCCATTGGGTAGCTCTATGGTCAAATTAAGGTCACGATACTGAACAGGATGACCAGATCGATTATTTAGATTAAAGGATCCATCCGGATCCACGATGCCAAAATTATCCTTAACATACATTTTCTTTACTTTACCATTCTTTTTTAGCAATTCCAGAGCTCTATACATATCTGCATGACCATCAAAAACAATCGTACCCCGAGCTAAATCCAATAGTTTTTCTACGTCGCCATCATAATCTAATAATGCTTTTTGAAGAGTTCGATCACTGCTGTCCAAAGAAACTTAAAATAGACTAAGCTGGGGATCGCCCCTGTTTTTACAGATCGAAATGCGCCTGTAAGGTATTCCAAGCGCACTAATAAGGGGTATTCGCATCATAAAAAGCTCTTTTATTATCCTCGTAAATTCAAGAAGTGACATTTTAAGCTGTGTCTTAAACTTAATGTAAATTAAAAGGAGGTAATAAATCATAGCCACCCAGATTTGGGTAAGTACCGCGTTTTTTGAGGTTCCGAGGAAGCTTTTTATCTTTAAATTCTGCTTGATCCACTTAAAAAATAGTTCTATCTGCCAGCGGTCTTTGTAAATGTCCGCGATGGTTTTAGCTGAAAGTTCGAAATTATTGGTAATGAACTGCAATTTCTTTCCTCTTTCTCTGTCGTAATAAGTGATTAACCTCAGATCTTCCGTGTATTCCTCCATACCCCTATCCCCGCCAAGACCGATTACTTCGTCGGAAAGCACACCCTCTCCCGCCACTTCATTTTTCCCGATAACAAAATAATTGGTGTTTTTCTTCGTTCGCGATACAAAAAATATTTTGTTTTTATTTATTTTGCTAAACCAGCGGTAATCTATGTAAGCTTTGTCGAACACCAGAATACTACCGGACGGTAATGGGCGTAATGAATTTCTGGCAATGTTGATTTCATGTATTTTAGCCTCGTTTACAACGGCAAACTCGGGAATAGCGGTGCGGTTATTGAGCAAAACATGCAGTTTTAAAGCCCCTTTTGTTTTACGGTACTTTGCCCACGGAAAAACAGACAGGCACAGGCTCATAACCGTTGCGTCCATTGAGTAAAGCGGATTCTCAAATGAAAACCGGTTATGCGCGGGGCAGAACTGCCTGCACTGTTTCAGCAGCTCATAAAACATGCTCTCATAAATCCGGTAGGGTCTGTTTTTATTGGCGTAGGAGAGATTAGAGCGTGTGACGGAGGTCAGACCCAGATGATACCACTTGTTCTGATGTGACAGCAGACCCAGCTCAATATCCCTTAAACTGTCCTTTCCTGTAGCCTGCGCATAAAGCAGGGTAAGAAGCTGCTGCCAGCAGGTAAAATTCTTTACGTACCTGTCTGCTTTATGCTGTCCAATAAAACCCTGAAACTGGTTTTTAGGTAAAAAATCCAGCAACTGATTAAAAATTGTGCTAATTTGTTTCATGGGTAAAAAGCTTATTGAATAAGGAGCATGGTAGCTTCTTTATTGTACCAATAAGCTTTTTTCCTGCTGTCCAAAGAAAGTTTTATTGGACACTAGTGGAACCGGAGGTATTTTTTGGCTTAGTAACATTTTCGGGAACTCTGCGCCGTAATTTCTCCGGGCTAACTTTTGAAGCATCAAGCTTATATTGCTCGAATGTTTTATATATTCTTAGTTGCCCTTTTTGATTAAAGGCGAGTATACCTTCATCAGTTGTAGCAAGGATTTTAAATGCCTCACTCTTTTCGCCAATTTTATTGTCTGGTTGTCGGCGATATTCAGCTTCGACGTCTGCAAGCTTTTTCCCGCGAACTTTCGAGGCATAGCCCGAGGGCTTGACCTTTGGTTGAGTCTTGTATCCGTCCCACGCAGAATCATAAAGTTTAGTCATCAGTGCGTCCAATTTAGCCTTGAGCGCCTTTTGGACAGGCGTCAAGTTCTTCTCCGGAAGTGAACGTGCCAGTTCATAGAGTTTATGTCCGTTTACGTGGGCTGTATCAGCAGTCAGATCAGGAAGTTCTATGAGGGGCTTGCCCGGTTTTTGAATTCGCTTGGCAACCCTCTGAGCCTCAGCAATTTCATCGGGTGTAAAGGCCATGCCCTTATATGCGCTTTTAGGTAAAGTTAGTCCCGCCTCTTTAGCTCTAAGCATCGGTTTAAGATGCATCTGAAGTTCAACGACAGAGCCATTGGGGAGCTCTACGGTTAAATTAAAATCACGATATTGAACGGGGTGGGGGGACCTTCTATTAAGATTGAACGAACCATCCGGATTCATGATGCCAAAGTTATCCTTGATATACATTTTCTTGACGTTCTTGTTCTTTTTCAGCATTTGCAGAGCTCTATACATATCCGCATGACCATCGAAAACCAGTGAACCTCTTGCTAAGTCCAAGAGTTTTTCTACGTTGCCGTTGTAATCTAATAGCGCTTTTCGAAGGCTTCGCTCTAAGCCTTTAACAAGTGCGGTCATCACTTCAACTGCGTTCGTGTTTGCGCCAATTCTGTGCATCATCACATCAAGGGTCGCTTTGTCTCCTGCAGAGAGGTTGCGAAGTTCATCGATTGCACTTTCAAGCTTTCTTACATGTTGCTTATATCGGTTAAATTCAGCAATGTCATCAGATGTTCTAATGCCAAGCTCTGCCAATTCGTCGGGAGTTATTTTGTTTAGTTCTGCAACCGGTTTCTGCAACTCAGGAATCTTTCGAAGCTCTTTGCCACCGACTTTATATGTACTTGATGCTTCCGTTGGTGCTCCGACGCTTTCCGGTACGCTTCGTCTTAATTTCTCCGGACTAACCTTGGCTTTATCAAGATTCAACTCTTCTATACTCTTGTAAACCCTGATTTTCCCCGTCTGATCTATCGCGTGAATACCATCAGGGGTTTTGGCAAGAACTTGAAAGGGCTCCCCAGCTTTGCCAGCAGCTTTTTGTGCGGCTTCAGCTTGCTCAGCGGCACGGTGAAGCCTCGTAAGGTTCTTTTCATATCTCAGGCCTTCTGCATGTAAAATGGGATTCTTATGTCTCAGCTTTAGTCTTAATGCGGCGTCATCAAGGTGTGGATACTGTTTGCTAAGTTTAGCGAGTGCATGGTTGAATTTTTCATAGGTTTGTCCACCCTTGCTGACGGCTCTTGCCAAATGGCGCATACGCGCAGCATCAGCCGAAGTACCATTCCATAAAGTCTCAACTTTGGAGGCTGCCCAAAGCGCAATTTGTTTTGCCCCACCGGGCGCGCGGGCAATTTTAAGGGCAGCTTGAATGCCACCTACCTTAAACTCCCTACCAACAAATAAAGCCGCTTCTTTTCCGAAGGCAGCAGTTCCGGCAACAATACCCCGAGCTGTTGCATTAGCGGTACTTTTGCCTGCAAGCTTGGCCGCCTGTATAGCCGCTTTTGCAGCTTGACCTGCTACTTTACCACCTGCGCCAACTGCACCGGCTCCGGTTACGGTTGTAACTACGTTAACAAAGAATTTTCCTATTCCTATACCGATTTCTCCTTTTTTGAAGTGGTCCCAGGAAACCATGGCCTTACCCATAGTTTCCCAGGTTTTGCCACCCGTTCCATCCCACCATTCACCAGTTTGGGGGTTCCGACCTAATAGGGCGCCTATTCCGACTGCTGCTTCTCCTGGATTCCCCGCCATGTAAAGCAATCCGCCGCCAAGTTCAGCTAAACCTCCGGCAACGCCAATGGGTGCTGAAACTACTTCCAGCAGAATTTTTGAGGCCCAATAGGCAGCGGGATTCATACCTTGTGTTTTAGCATTCGCCAGCCATTGATTTAATTGCACAGATTGGTCAATCAGCCATTCGCCGGCATGACTGACTACTCCACCGGCCATGGCAGTGACCGCGCCAATGGTTGCTCCGTAAACGCTGGGGGAATCCATTGTCATACTGTGCAAACTGAGAATTTGGCTGGATAGATTGTCTAATAGTTGTTGATTAGCAAGGCTGTTTTGCATGATTGAGGAGTCGACTGAAGCATCGATACCATCGTAAACCTTGAAGGCTTCTCCGTAATGCTTCATAACCTCTTCTTTGGAATCTGTGTATTGAATCATGGCATTGCCAAGCAGGCCTATATGCCTGTCCAGAGTCCCAATGGTAGGTTCCAGGTCCTCCTCAATATGCGTCGTCATATCATAGGTTTGCTGGCCAACTCTTTGTTCTTCATCGTTAAGTTTCTTCCACTGTTCCTCGTTTTCAGATACAGCTGTATCTGCCGCAACTTTGCCATATTGGATTGTGCTTGCTTTTTGGGCGATTTGCTTCCGAGTTTTTCTGAGATCTTCCTTTTGCGGTTCAGCGATTTTAGGATCGTCCAGCATCTTGTCGATTTTTGTCAGAGAAGCCTGCATTATGTCGTTGTACTGACCGAGCTGCCCCTGCCTGGCTTTTCCTTCCTCTATCTTATTCAGCTTTTGTGCCTTGGTGGTTTCTACTTGTTTATGGTATTCCACCAAATCATCCCGCTGGGTGGTCATGGTGTCTTTTTGCTTACTTAGCCTAAGATACTCAGCTTTTTTGGCTGCTTTTTGGTTTTTGCTGAGCTTCTCGTCTTTTTCAATTCTGGCTAAATGCTTATCCCTTTCTTCGATCTTTTCTTGTTTTTGCTTGTTGCTGGCCGTTCCCATTTTTTTGCCATACTTATCCAGCTTTTTTTGAGCATCATACAGCTTTTTGCCAGCCGCTTTTAAATCTCTTACCATACCCTCTTTGATGGCCATCAGATTCTGTGTTTCCGGGTCGCCGGTAGCAAACAAGTCTGCGAATTTTTTGTAGGCCTTCAAGCCGTTTCGGGCCTGTTTGAATTCCTGGAATTGTTTTTGAAATGCTCCAACACCTTTCATAGCTTTGGAAGCTTGATTCTGAAGCGATGCGTTCCAACCGGAATATTCCTGAAATTTGTGAGCCAGGGTAGGAAGGTCCTTTATATCTCCAGGATCTTCTTTGATATCCTCAATCTTTACATCCTCGATTGCTTTGGCGGATTTTTTGGCAGTCTCAAGTTTACTTTGCGCTGCTTTTTTGGCAGCAATCTCTTTTTCTGTGGGCGCGTATTGGGCAATCAGTACATCTACCTGTTTCAATGTGGCGTTTCTAAAATTCTCGAATTCTTTGGCACTTAAGCCCTTGTTTTCATCGCTTTCGAAACGGCCAGGAGAGCTTGTGATGTATGTTATGATGGCCGATTTCAGGCGATTGTTGAAAGTCTGGGAAAGCTCTCTGAGCGCCATGAATCTGACCTGAATCTTTGCATTAGCCTGATTGGCCAGTCCGGCCACATCCAGTGCAGGACCTTCCTTCTCTTTATGCGCACTGACTGAAGCTAGCTCTCCATTCGAAATAGTCGGTACTTTGCTGATGTAAACCAGCCTTTCATCATCCCAATCATTTTTTTTGTGGGACATGTGTTAGTCGAGTTCTGATAATATGTTTTCGGCTGAGCTTTTTTCTTCTTTCTCATACTCTTTTGTCAGGTTATCTGTGGTTTCGTCTACAAATGTAGTGAGTCTTTTTGCGAATTTTGGCTCTCTTTTGATCCAGGTTTTGATCATTCTGTTTTGCTCCTTTAGTGCCGCTTCAAGTGTTTTGATGAGCTCGTCTAGCCCTTTCTCAGCCATATACGGAATTCGCTTCATGTAGCTTGCTACCTTCTGCGGACTGAAACAGTAAAGCTGGTCCATTAGAGCGGTGATTTTGGCAATCTTTTTTTCGTTCATGGTTTACTTATCAAGAGCTTTTTCCATAATGTTTTCCACAACTTCCAGTTCTTTGTCGTGTTCAGTTATTTCGGTTTCCTGTTCTTTGTTGATCTTGGCTTGTTCCCGCATTCTTCTCTTTTGAGATTCAATTTCTCTATCGTGTTCTTCCAGTTCTTTTTCCTGTTCATGAATGGCTTTGAGCTGTTTTTTAACATTGGCCTGCTGCTCGTCAAGTTCTTCCTCCTGTTGTTTTATCAGGGTTTTTTGACGCCTTAATTTGCGTTCGGCGGCATCGATTTCCTCCTCCTGTTCCTTTTGCTTGCGTTCCAAATGGTGGACTTTAGTATAAACTTTCTCAATCTGGGATTTAGCGACCGCGGTAAAGGCATACAGCACAAATGGAACGATGGATAGAGCGTAAAGGATAGTGATGACTTTAGAAACTGGTGAACTTGGGACAAGATCTCCGTAACCTACGGTGGTAGCCGTCATTGTAACAAAATAAAACGCGTCGACCACTGTCCAGCCTTCCAGAAAATGGAATATTATGGCTCCCAGCGTTATTACGGAGAATATAGCTGTTATAAGAAGGATTATGTCTTGTTGAAGCTGTTTTGAAGGCATTTTGTTTATATTTTCATATAATTATAACACAAATGGCTTTACATGTAAATGCTTTATAATCAATTTATGACATTAAATCCGGCTAAACTTACAGGATTTATTAAAGATCAGGGCTGGTCCGATTTTGGTATAGCGCCAATTTCGGATGTTGAATCAGCCCTTAAAAAGCATGAGGGTATTTTTGAGAAGTGGGTGGAGCTGGGTTTTCAGGCGGAAATGGCTTATCTAGAAGCGATGAAGGATGATCGCTACCACCCTGAAAATAAACTGCCGGATGTGCGGTCTGTACTGGTTCTTCAGGCATGGTACGGATCTGGTGGTAAGGGGAATATAGCGCGTTACGCACGGGGGCTGGATTACCACAAAATCCTCAAAAAGAGGCTATCGGTACTTTCGGAATGGCTTAAGGCGCAGGATTCAAGTATTTCAACCTACATTTCTGTGGACAGCGGGCCTACGGTGGACCGGGTTTTAGCTGAAGTGGCTGGCTTGGGCTTTTTTGGTAAAAATACGAATCTGATTGATCCATCAAAGGGTAGTTACTTCTTTATTGCCACCCTGATGACTAATGTGATGCTTCCTGCGACGGAAAAACGGCGTATGCCGAGTTGTGGGGACTGCAAAAAATGCATTACTGCCTGCCCTACAGGCGCCATTGTGGGTCCCAGGGTGATCGATGCCAGGCGTTGTATTGCTTATCTGACCATCGAGAGCAAAGAGGGGATTCCTGAGGAATTAAGGCCGATGATCGGTGATAGGCTGTTTGGCTGTGATATATGTCAGGAAGTCTGCCCTTTTAACGAGGGCCGAGCAGGCATGCAAGCAATCCGAATTGAGGAACTTAAGGCCGAAAACGGGGTGGGAGACAACCTGGATTTGGCGGAAATTTTGGCGATTGAAAGCGATGAAGAGTTTTTAGAATGTTTTGCCGGTACGTCGCTTATACGAGCCAAACGCAGAGGCCTTCTCCGGAATGCCTGCGTGGTGACCGGAAACAGTGGTGATAGGGAGCTTATTTCCAGTCTTGAAGCTGTTTTGGAGCGGGAGAGTGATGATATGCTGAAAGAACACGCAAAGTGGGCCATTAAAGCAATCGAAAACAGAGCCACATCAGTATGAGCAAAACCGGTTGGTGAATCATGTATATCCATAGGGAATATCGGCCGGTTACGGCGAAAGTTTTTTCGATGCCGACGGGATCCCTTTTGATTATTTCTCTGCCGTCAGCATAGATCCAGTTTCCCAGTGCGATGCCGATCAGCACATAGCCGAGCCATGGGATCAGAGCATAGTGATCAAAAGAGCTAAAACCTGGCGGCAAAATGCCAAAAATCAGCCCCAGATAGCTGTTTGTATACAATAAGCGTATAGGGTAGTAGCCGGCGAACAGAATGACTGCCAAAATCACATTCAGCCATTTATATCGGCATAGTGGAATGCTGATCAGTATTGAAAGTCCCAAAAAGTGCAGAATGCCGAACCATATGGTGTCCTGGCGGGCAAAAATGAAGGTAACAAGTGTGATGATCATTCCAAGTCCGATCAGACGCAGACCCCGGTAACTGTTTTTTTGCATTGCCACTTCCGGATCTTCTTTTTGATGAATGAGACTGCTGACAATGCCGACCAGAACAATAAAAATAATGGCGGCTACCCTGCCTTCGTAATACCAAAAACCCTGGTAGTAGTTGATAGAATCAAATCCAAAGAAAGTTCTAAGATCAAATATAAAATGAAAAAGGACCATAAGAACGATGGCGATTCCCCTTAGGGCATCGAGTTCCCAAAGTCTCTGGATTCTTTTTTCCTGCATGGGCCATTATGCTACTTGCTCAGTAATTTCTGCATCTCCTTCATATTCCTCGACTTTGCAATCTCTGAGTCCATCGCTGATAATTTCAACCCCTTTCTGACTTTTTAATGCTTTTAACAGCCGTGATCTTGTGGAAGATGCACTAACCATGTATAGGTCGTTACCGAGTACTTCGCTCTGTGGATTTTCAATGCCGTTTCTGGCTAAAAAGCTGGTGTAAAAGGCCGGAATACCTCCTCTTACTATAAAGCTCACATTATTGCGGGTATTTTTTGCGCTTTCCTGAACAGTTTCACGATTTCCAATTTCAGTTGCTCGATAATTTCTTCCCAGGCCGTCCAGAGACATAAACGTATTATAAGATTGCAGGCTAAGCGGTCGCATTATACATTAAACCTTTTGGAAGTCAATACAACAAT
>JAHJFD010000018.1 GCA_018825145.1 Patescibacteria group bacterium | reverse complement strand
TAACAAATACATTGAATGTCGTGAGCCAAGTAAAATGCTTCCGGAACTGGAAGGCGCAACAGTAGGAAGTTGCGGCGGCAAAGACGTTTGCCGGACATGCTTGTCGCCCGGAGGTTACCAGGTTACAGAATGCGGAACATTTGGTGATTGCGCAGATAAAACAAGCAGCCAAATTACCTGCATCACTCAAGAGGGTGTAACAGTTACCGAGTCACCACCATACGACCAATGTAAAACACCGCAAAAAACATGTGATATCTGCATAGATAGCAAAAGTAGCAAATTCATAGAGTGTAAATAGAGCTAAGGAAAATAGTTTTTTCGTACCAAAGATTTCATGATCCTTTTTGTTATGCGATATTTTTGATTTTTTTCAAGTCTAAAATCTTGCCTACTTCAATATATGGAGTATAATGGCTAGATTTTTCTCTATACGAAAAAATGAACACAAAAGTCAAAAGAATCATTGTATGGCTTTTTGCGGCCTTACAGTTTGCAATCCTGGTACCGGTGACGGCGGCCGACAGTATTCCGATGGAAAACCGCAAGCTTCTGGTCACCGCTTACTATTCTCCAATGCCGGATCAGGACTTCTATATAAGGGGAAGTTATGAAGGCGATATCCGTCTGAACGGACGGGGGACGAACGGCGCCGATGGTACTCAGGTATACGTCGGCATGCTCGCCGCTCCCAGAACATATCCTTTCGGGACCCGCATCAAAATTCCTGGGCTTGGAGTAGGCGAGGTGCATGACCGCGGAGGGGCAATTCTGGCCGGCAGGGATTACGATCGTGTGGATGTGTGGATGGGCCGTGGTGAGGAAGGACTGGCGCGTGCCCTTAATTGGGGTGCCCGTGTAGTAGAGGGCGAGGTTTACTTTACTCCGCACCAGATCGAACCGGGACTCAGTTTTGGCTGGGTAAGTTCTCAGCTGCCTCCGGCTTTCGTCCAAAGGCTTAAAAATATCAGCGCAAAAAGTTCTTCATCGGTTTCTCAGCATGTGCCGGTGGCGCAGCCGGAAACTCGGCCACAGGAAACTGCGCAGGAGGTGCTGAGCGAGGCGGAAAACAGGGAGATAGAACGATTGGAACAGAACAGAACCCTGCTGGCCGCGGGTATCGGAAAAGACGCTAGCGGTGAAGAGGTCAAGAACTTACAGCGCATGCTCTGGGATCTTGGTTACTACCACGGAGAGATTACCGGCAATTATGATGACGCCACGATGGATGCCGTCTTTCGGTTTCAGGTTGAATATGACATTCTGGACAGTGAATGGGACAGGGGAGCCGGCTATTTCGGAAAGAAGACTTTTGAAGCTCTGCTGTCGGCAGTTGAGGACAGGGTAGAAATTCTTGCCGGTTATCCGAAAGAGGTGCAGGTATGGGTGCCCGCCAATAAAGTTCTACCCGAAATTGCCGCTTTGAAGGCTCCGGAAGTGGTTGCGGAAAGGCAGTCACTGAACTTTTCCGAGGAGCTTGTGAACAAAAAAGTTGTTCAACATGAATCATTCGCGACTGAACTGGATCTGAATGACCGTGGGGATGAGGTGGCTAAACTTCAGAATTTCCTGATCAGCCGCGGTTTTTTGGCCGAAGGACTGAATACCGGTTACTTTGGCGTGCAGACCCAGGTCGCTGTTCTTGGGTTTCAGATGAAGCAGGGGATTGTCGACGGACCCGAAGCGCCGGGTGCCGGCCGCATCGGCCCTCAGACACTGAATGTCATCAATTCGCTTTAACAAATACTTTTAAGAGCAGTATTTAGCTAAAAATCCTCCTTCTTCGCTCAAGCTTCGAAGGGCGGATTTTTGGTAATGTTTAATGTTTAGAATTTTTCAATTTTTTTGAAAATGGTTTACAAAAAAAGCTCATTAATAACTCTTGGCAAACATATCTGTCACAATCGAGGGGAAATGAAGGGGCAGGGATACCACTTTAGGGGTATGGAATTCTGTTTTACATCACAGGGTATCTAATGGTACCGATGAGGCACCGTTGATGTTAATCGTTCAAAAGTACCATAAATGGCATATCCCGGGAGCCGGCTGAACCCTATTTATAACACATAAATTTGGAAGTTATTCATGAGGTCACAAAAAGTTGACATAAAAAAAATAATATGGTAAACTTGATTGTCAATTAATAACTCAATTATGGCTAACAATTCCCCTAACAAACCGATCGCCGGTCTCAGATTTCCTATTCGCGGTATGACCCCTGAAAATGGG
>JAHJFD010000017.1 GCA_018825145.1 Patescibacteria group bacterium | reverse complement strand
TAACCGGGGTTCGATTCCCCGTGGCGCTGCCAGTTTACTTTATTTTTTTAGCAAATTTTTAGCGGTTAGGACGTCCCGCCACGGCGGGATAACCGGGGTTCGATTCCCCGTGGCGCTGCCACTCATTTTTTGTTACTATTTCGTGGCACTCAGTAATTCGTAAAACGACGACGTGGGCGCTTAGCTCAGTTGGTTAGAGCGACTGGTTTACACCCAGTAGGTCATAGGTTCGACTCCTATAGCGCCCACCACAAACCCTTGATTCATCCATCAGTTCAGGGCATATTTAATGGGCCCCCGCAAAATTCAATCGCAGGACCCCGCTTAATGGGCGACGACGAGGGCGTTTAGCTCAGCTGGTCAGAGCGTACGATTCACATTCGTAAGGTCAGTGGTTCGAGCCCACTAACGCCCACCATCATAAAAACATCCGGCCCGCATAGCTCAGCTGGATAGAGCGTTGGCTTCCGGAGCCAAAGGCCACAGGTTCGAATCCTGTTGCGGGTACCATCTGAAGAATTAGCTTAGGCTTTCAACTGGCGCTTCCGGGCTTGCTTCAGACAGTTTCATGCTTTGTACCATGTTTTTTAAACGTTCATTTCCTCTGATTTGTTTTAAGTCTTCAATCTTATTGATCATATCCGCAAATTTTCTGAATTCTTCTGTAGGCATCGCGGCAATATGCGAAATGAGAATGCTGAAACGGTCTATTAGTCTAATTTTATTAAAACCCGGCAGCATATAGGGCATTTCTTCGGCAATTTTATAAAGTTTTGCCGCTTTCAGGAACTTGCTATTGTCATCAAACCATTCTCTTTTTGCCTGATCCAGTTCGTTCCTGGCATCCCATTTTTCCGTTTCTTCCCTTCCCCATACTCCTTTTAGAGCTGCATTCAGATTGAATGAAAAGTCTTCGTTTTCAACCCTGAATCCGTTTGATGTAATGTTTATTTCTGACGAAGTAAGTTTGACTCCTTCAATGTTTAAATGTAACCGCCCTCCTTCCGCACGGCAGTCGGCAAGCAGGAAACCATTTCTGTGTAAGGCTTTTATCATAGCCACTTTATTATTTTCTTCCGGGAAAATGCTTTCCAGTGCTTCTATAACCTCCGGCGCACTTTTTTTTGTTTTTTTGATGTCATTTTTCATTTGCTCATCTTCGATTTGCACAATTCTGTTCCTGGCTGCTGTTAATAATTGTAAATCGTTTTTCATTTCTTCATCGTTCACGGCCATTTTTTCTGCGATATTTTTTACAACCTCGGGGCTTAATTCACCCTTTAATAAAGCCTGCTGACCTTCTTCCGTCTGGATAATTTTTGTTAAAATTCTTCTTTCCCTATGGTTTGCTTCTAATACAGTTACATCTTTTGTGAATGACAGGAACTGTGTTTCGCCAAGTTCCGATCTTAATGGTTCAAATGATGATATATCTAACCCGTTTTTTTTCGCTGATTCTGACAGGTAGATGCCTTCAAGTTGTTTCTCTTCGTTCATTTTTAGCCTTACCCCAGAGTGTGCTAATTTGCGGATAAGCATGTCTCTTTTTTTCGGTTCCATGTCTTGCCCGTGTTTGTGCAAGAGGAATAAGAGGTCCTGAGCACCTTCTGCGGAGCTATATTCATTTAATTTCTGTGTATCGATTTTTTTTTCTTTTTGAACGAATTGTCTTAATGCCGCTATTTCATTTTCACTAACATTCAATTGTCCCCCTTGTTTTGGCTGAGCTTCCAGCCATTGTGTTGTTCTGTAATTAAGTCTTTCTTCTGTGGCCTGTCCTTTGGCCTGCTTCCATATATTGTCAAAAGTTACGTTAACACCCTCCTGTAACGTTTGAAGATTGAGGCTGGCAGGAAGCGCTTCCATAGATTCCGCTACCTTTGATTTTGAGGAGTCTCCAGGTAAAGTCATATAATAATTTTTTATGCTTAATAAAATTTAAAGATCTTTCAACAAATATTTCTTCGGGTCTTTTTTGTTGTATAAAATTTGATACATGTTGTCGGCGAGGGGCAGTTTGACGCCGTGCTTTTTGGCCAGATGGTGGATGGCTTTGGTCGCGAAGTAGCCTTCTGTGACCTGTTTCACCTTTTTCTGCGCTTCTTCCACGGATTTGCCTTTGCCCAGAAGCTGTCCGAAGCGATGGTTGCGTGAATCGGTCGATAGGCAGGTGGCAATCAGGTCGCCGATACCCGACAGGCTATAAAAGACCTCTTTGGTGGCACCCATTTTCAGGCCCAGTTCAGTCATTTCCGAAAGCCCCTGGGTAAGAAGTAAAGCGCGGGTGTTCATGCTGTCCATGAGTGAATCTGCGATGCCAATGGCAACAGAGTAAATGTTTTTCATCACTCCACCAAGTTCTGTACCAATGACGTCGGTGGATGGGTGTACTTTAAAATAATCATTATTGAAGATGTTCTGCAGAAAGCCCAGAACCTGCTCATTTTTGGAAGCGACCATAATGGCAGTCGGGGTCTTTTTAATCAGTTCATTGGCAATGGATGGACCGGAAAGGTCAGCTATCACTTTCTGAGAATTAACTCCGAGTTCTTCCGCCACAATTTCACTCATAAACTGGCCGGTTTTAAGGTCAATTCCCTTGGCGCAGTTGACCAGAATCTCATATTGCAGATCCTCTTTGGGGATCATGCGCAGAGTGGAGCGCAGAAACTGAGACGGCACGGATAAAATAAGGACATTTGAAAAATAGACGGCCTGTTTGATGTCGCCGGTAGCTATAATGTTTTTGGGCAGCCGGACGCCCGGCAGAAAGAGTTTGTTTTCGTGCTTCTCATTGATGCCTTTTACCACTTTATCATTGATGTCCCAGCATTTGACGTTGTAACCGTTGTCGGCCAAAACAAGGGCCATGGCCGTGCCCATATTTCCCGCTCCGATGATGGAGATGCGTTTTTTCATGATTTTTTGCTTTTCTATCATTGATTGTAATCCTCGGTGTGTTGTTTTTTCAAGCGGCTCTCTTTGGGTAATCTAATCAAGATGAAACAAGGCAGAGTGTTTTTTCAAGATAGCTAAAAGGAGAATCAAAGATTTCAGGGGAGGAAAAACGCATACAGAATTCGTACAGGTATTCGGGCAGTTTGGCATTGGTAATGTGGTGGTACATGCGACGAATAAAAGTGCGGAAGTTAGCCCATATTCCTTCAATTTCAGAAGTGTGGGAAAATTCAAACTTATTGTGGATATCTTTTGTGTGCCACACAGGCCAGTAATTCTGTATGCCTTTGTAAATACTGGCTCCGTCCGTCCAGAGTTCCGACTTGTAGGGGGTAACATATTGCTCAAGAAAGTTCACAACATCTTTTCTGTCTGCCGCGATTTTATTGTGCGGCACACAAATAACTTTCTTCGTTCCTTTCTGTTTAGCCCCGATGATCATAGCTTCTTTTTTAAACATTTCATCCATTTGTATTATTCCTGAAAGCCTCTCGAATTCAGGTTCCGGAAGTCTTTCCCGGAAACTGTCAAACCAACGCCTTACTGTCGGCTCTGTCACTCCGCAAAGATCCTGAGTCTGGAGAATTGGTATCTTTTTGGTATAGCAGTAGAGTAAAAGCCATATGATCTGCAAGGGCAATTTACTTCCCTTTAGCCAGGAGACGGAAGTGAGCGAGAAGAACTTTCTGCATCTTCTGCAGTGATACCGTTTCTCATACGCCTTAATCCGTTTACCTCTGCAATACGGACAAAAGAGGTGTTTACCGAATAAAATCTTCTTCAGAACCCTTTTAATCTTGGGTTCATTGGGTGTGAGCTGTAAAATACTCATAGAAACAGGGGTTAGGATATAAAAGTTTTGTCACTTTTATTCTACCCTTGTTTCATTTGCTTTAGATTACCCAATTCGTGAATATGTACCTTGAGCGCTGGTGTATTGAGAATATATTCAAACGGGTAAAGACCAGGTTTAACCTCGAGAAAATCAGGGTCCTCAGACATGAAAGACTCATCAATCTCATCGCTCTCATACAGTTTGCGGCAATCGTATCAACACTTGTGTTTAATAAAATGG
>JAHJFD010000016.1 GCA_018825145.1 Patescibacteria group bacterium | reverse complement strand
TTCAAGCGAAAGCGCCGCGCCGGGAACAACGGAATCGGCCAGCAGATACTTTTTCATAAAATAAACGGAACTTTTTGTGTATTCGTCCCTTAAATGGGCCTCTTCAAGTCCGTCAATAAACCCTCCGATATTCCCGGCGGCGTTCCGGACCGCGATGGTGCCGGAAAAAGAATGCCAGCCGACCGTGACAGACGTCCCCATTATCGCGATAATGGCGACCGTCACCATCAGTTCGGTCAGGGTGAAACCACCGCAAAAGAACCCGGCCGTTTTTTCTAAGCTAAATAAGTACTCTCTCTCTCTCTCTCTCGGTTATTTTTGTTTTCCACATTCCCTGTAATTAATGTTTATTTGGGCAAAGTGTAACATAACTCCACAGCCATTGAAAACGGAATGGCAATCACATAGGAAAACAGGCAAAAACTATCCGGAAACCTCCACTGAGTCGGCCATCTTTTCCATCACCGCCGTCAGATCGGAAGGCCCGTCAAGAACGAAATAGATATCGCCCACCTTTTTGGAAGCCTTTCCTCCGTCTTCCTCAAGCAGGCTCAGAGTGATGATGGCCTCTTCCGGTTCTTCAAAAGCGACGTTGGAAAAACCTACCACCCACAGCGCGCCGTTCATCGGGCCGAAACCGGCGTAATACCAGCGTTTTGGCATCAGCAGGCTGAAACCTTTCCGTTCGTTTGAATAAAGCGCCGTCACATCGGCAGGATCAGGAATATCATAGACTTGCTCATTGGTATTGTCATTGGCGGCTTCCGCTTCTTTATTCTGATCATCCGGCGAAGAGACTTCTTCGGCCGGCGGTTCGTAGTCTTCCGGAATTTCACCCGCGTCCACAACATTCAGATCGCGGAAAGAAGCGGCGGGAGTGCCGGCATCACCACCCACACATTCGTAACGGCTCGGACAGCCCTTTAAGCTGTATTCCGAAATGCGGTATTGCGCGCAACCGGCGGGAGGAGCGATATATGGGCAGTTCGCCTGAACCGACTCCCCGCCTATCGGCACGCAGATTCCCTCGGCATATTTTCCGTCGCTGTCCAGCTGACAGATGCTCTTTTCCGGGCATTCAATCTGCTGAAGGCCGCCGCACTTTTCACCCTCTGCCTGGTTCAGATAAATAAGCTCAAAACTGTCCAGCAGGTCGTAAAAGAGTTTCAACTGGCTATCGGCCGCCTTTTTGTCATCCACGGCGTTGACGCCCGGCACGTAACTGATCAGGTAAATTTTCTTTTTGGGCGGGTTGGGCACATAAAAGCTCATCTGCGAGCCATGCACATAGCGAAGCGACCGCTGGGCGCCGATAGTGACTTCGGACGGCTCCCCCTCTTCACGGCCGGCCGCGAAAGTGTCCGGATCGGTTTCGTCGGAAAACACGTTTATTTTTACGATCTCTTTTTCCCCGTAGCTCAGCGTCAGGCCCCCCTGTTTTTCACCGGTAATCCAGTTGGAAGGATAGCTGAATTTAAAACCGTCGGTTTTGTTTTCGTAATCAGTCGATTCAGCCGACCTGGATTCGTCGACATACGAAATCTCATTCACAGTAAAAACGTCCTTCGCGTCGCCAATACCTTTCTGAAGCGTGCCTTTTACCAGCACATCTTCACCGATATAGCGGTTCAGATTGATCGAGGGGCTCTGAATAATGACATCCCCGTAATCTTCAGTGACGATTTTATGAGTACCCTGCTGGTAGACATCAAGATTTTCAAGGGATTCGATCACCCCTTCATAAGAATTGATTTCATATTGCCCCGCTTCACCGATCCGTTCATCCAGACTCAGGCGTTTGTTCTTGTTACATCCCGTCAGCAAAGTCATCGGCAGAAGTAAACCTATGATGAGATAGATATAAGTTTTTTTCATACTACTTTTATTACAGTGATTACAGCGGGCAAATTATATCACAGATGTAAACCTTAAAACCCGAAGTTCTAAACCCGAAGCGTAATTCATGTTAGAGTATCGGTGAAATAATGTGTTTTTATGTTTATCGCCTTTGAAGGGCTGGACGGTTCCGGCTCCTCGACCCAATCAAGGTTACTGGCTGACCGACTTGAAAAAAACGGTATGCCCACGCTGCTCACCAAAGAGCCTACTTCCGATACGCCTATCGGGAAGATGATCCGGGAAATTCTGCAGCACAAATGGAGCGCCTCACCCGAAGGCCTGCAGCTTTTGTTTTCGGCCGACCGCGCCGAACATCTGAAAAACGAGATTGAGCCCGCCCTTGAAGGCGGTCAGGCGGTGATAACCGACCGTTATCTGTTTTCAACTCTGGCCTACGGCGGCATGAACGTGGATATGGAATGGCTTAAAGGCCTCAACAAAAACTTCCGCCTGCCGGACATCACTTTTTTGTTTAAACTTGATCCCGAAGAATGTATTGAACGCATTGCCGGCCGGGGCAGTCATTTTGAGCTTTTTGAGAGAACCGACAAATTGGCGAAAATATGGGAAAACTATGAAAGAATCGCTGAGGAATTTCCGAACATTCAGGTGATTGACGCCTCCAAAAGTATTGAAGAGATTTCGGAGGAAATCTGGAATTTAGTTCGGGATGCGCTTTACTAGCCTAATTTTTTTAAAAGACGCCTGAGCCAGCCGCCGCTTTTTCGGCGATCGGTGAGAACTGTTTTTTGCGTTCGCGGATCCAGACCTTCTTTAATAACCACTTTGGGAAGTAAATGGTCCGTGGCAATTGTGCCGCCCCTCAGTCTGACCATTAAGATTACTTTCATCTGTTCTTCGGAACATTTCAGGTTTTTCGCGCACATCTGCAGTTCACGGGACATCGTCCAGAATTCCTCGCCGTATTTTTCGCTGAGCGCCATTATCTCATCCTTGCTGTCTTCGTCAACATTCAGACAGGCCATCAGTATTTCCTTTTGTTTTTCAGAGAGTTCTTCCACAAACTGATTCAATTCGGACAAAAGAGGAGATTCGGACTGCGGTTCATCATCTTTGGAGGTCTCAACAGGTCTGAAAAAACCGCATAATTTTTCGCGAACAGCTTCATGTTCTCTGGAATCGGCTTCTTCTTTTTCAAGATGCGCCAATAAAACCCTTCTGACAGAATCAAAGTTTGAGCCGTATGATTCGACCAGTTCATTCACCTTGTAACCAAGCTGATAAACGACATCGCCATAAATATATTTTAAAACCAGCACCCGTGGCGCATCGTCACCTTCAAGATTCAGGTACGGCTTAAGAATCGGCCTTTCCTCATCCGTCAGCTCTGTCATAAACTGATCAACTGTCACTTTTCTGGCTTCCAGACCATTCTCCGGTATCTCGGAACTGGGAGGCGGATAGCTTTGCGGAGGGCTGGCGTTTGGAGGTTTTGGGCTTGATTTCATAATGTAGGCAACTTTATGGTGGGTTTAATAATTGCACAAATTCTGATTTTGTCAAATTTTTTGTTGTGTTTTTCCAAAAAAGCATTATAATCGATTTACCCCCCGGGGCTATTTTTATTTCCCCTCTCATACATGGCCATTCTCGACGGCAAGGCACTGTCGGAGCAGCTTATCGATTCTGTCAAAGAAAAGGCAGAGAAACTGCATCCGACGCTGGCCGTTATTCTGGTAGGCGAAAATCCCGCTTCTATGGCTTACGTCCGCAATAAAAAGAAGGCATGTGAAAGGGCGGGCATCGAATATCGCGAGTACAAGTTCCCCGACAACATCACTCAGGAATCACTACTGCAAAAGATTAAGGAACTAAACGAGGATGATTCGGTCAACGGCCTGATCGTTCAGCTTCCTCTTCCGGAGCAGATTTATGTGCCGGAGGTAATTCGCGCTGTGGCACCGGCCAAAGATGTGGACGGCTTTCACGCCTACAATATAGGTAAAATGTTTCTGAGCCCGGAATTCGAAGATCTGCCGCCGGCTACCCCGCTGGGAATCGTAAAGCTTTTAGACCACTACAACATTCCCATTCAGGGCCAGGAAGTGGTGGTAGTGGGGCACAGCAATATCGTCGGCAAGCCCATCAGCATGATGATGCTCAACCGGAACGCGACCGTGACCACCTGCCACATTTATACCAAAGATCTATCCGCCCATACCCGAAGGGCGGATATTTTGATTGTGGCTGTCGGTAAAGAAAAACTGATCACGGCCGATATGGTGAAAGAAGGCGCCGTGGTTGTGGACGTCGGGATGAACCGGAACAGTGAAGGCAAACTTTGCGGCGATGTCGATTTTGAAGCCGTCGGCAAAAAGGCCAGTTATATAACTCCTGTTCCGGGCGGCGTAGGGCCGATGACGGTCGCCGCTCTTATTTTGAACACGATACGTGCCACCGAACGACAGAATAAAGTTTAGCCCCCTAACCCTTAAATTATATGTGCGGAATACTCGGAATGATCGCCAATAATCCCGTTGTTCAGGACCTTTATGACGGCCTGGTGGTGCTTCAGCACCGCGGCCAGGACGCGGCCGGCCTGGCAACTTACGACGGCAACCAGATCCACATGAAGAAAGGGAACGGTCTGGTGCGCGACGTCTTCCGGACCAAAAACATGATCCGCCTGAAAGGGAATATCGGCATCGGACATGTCCGCTACCCCACCGCCGGCTGTTACCGCGAAGAAGAGGCCCAGCCCTTTTACGTGAACGCGCCCTTCGGAATTGTTCTGGGACATAACGGAAATCTGACCAATTACGCCAAGGTCAAAGCGGAAGTCATCGACAAAGACATGCGTCACCTGAATACCAGTTCCGATTCCGAACTTTTGTTAAACGTTCTGGCGCACCAGCTGATCCAGCAAAAGCCCAAAGGACATCTGACGGTCGAGCAGATTTTTGACGCCGTGAAACACGTATACAAAAGAATCGAAGGCGGTTACGCGGTGATGGCCATGATCGCGGGACACGGTCTGCTGGCTTTCCGCGATCCCAACGGAATCCGCCCGCTGGTCATGGGAATGCGCAAAGAGGCGGGCAAGAAACCCGAATATATTCTGGCCTCAGAGAGTGTGGCCGTTCAGACAATGGGCTTTGAAATTCTGCGGGATGTAGGACCCGGGGAAGCGGTTTTCATCGATATCAAAAACCATAAACTCCACAGCAAGAGCCTGGCTAAAGCCGAGTTCACTCCCTGCATTTTTGAGTTTGTCTATCTGGCACGGCCGGACAGTATGATTGACGGAATCAGCGTTTACAAAGCCAGAATCCGCATGGGCCAAAAACTGGCCAAGCAGATTAAAGAAGATAAAGATTCGCCTCCGATTGACGTGGTGATTCCCGTTCCGGAAACCAGCCGTCCGATCGCGCTGGCCATGTCGGAAGTTCTGAAAGTGAGGTTCAGGGAGGGTTTTGTGAAAAACCGCTATATCGGCCGAACATTTATCATGCCGTCCCAGCACTTAAGGCAGAAGTCCATTCGTTACAAACTCAACCCGATTCCTCTGGAATTTAAGGGGAAGAATGTGCTTTTAGTGGACGACAGTATTGTCCGCGGGAATACCAGCCGGAAGATTGTGGAAATGGTGCGGGAAGCGGGTGCCAAAAAAGTTTATTTCGCCTCCGCCGCTCCGCCTATTGTGAATCCGGATGTATATGGAATTGATATGCCGACCCGCGCTGAGCTGATCGCCAACCGCCTGACCATTCCGCAGATCGCCAAGTCGATCGGCGTGGACAAACTATATTACCAGAAAATTGAAGACCTGCTGGACTCGGCCCGCGAGGGGAACAAGAAGATCAGGAATTTCTGCTGGTCCTGTATGGGCGGCCCCTACCCTGCCGGCAACATTACTGAAGAAGTTCTGCAGCGCGTGGAAAAAGAGCGTTTTGCCTATCAGACTTCCGGCGGTTCCACCGATGAGGATCAGATGCCACTACTTTAATTACGAGTTATGAAGATTTTACTTGTGGGCAACGGCGCACGAGAGCATATTATGGCTGAAAAGCTCGCTCAATCTCCCAAGTGCGAGGAACTGCTGGTGTTTGCCAGTTCCATGAATCCGGGAATTGAGACGCTGAGCCGGATTTATCATGTTGGAGATTTAAATGACGCCAAGGCGGTACGGGCTTTTGCCGAACAAAATAAACCTGATTTCGCGGTAATCGGCCCGGAGGCTCCGATCGCGGCCGGTGTGGTGGATGAGCTTGAGGAAGCCGGAATTCCATGCGCTTCGCCAACCCGCAAGCTGGGACAGCTTGAGAGTTCAAAATCTTTCACGCGCGCCCTGCTGGAAAAATATCATGTTCCGGGCAATCCTTACTTCCGCATTTTTAAATCCGAGAACGGCCTGGCGGAATATGCCCAGAGCCTTGGGCAGTTTGTGGTAAAAGCCGACGGCCTGCATGGCGGAAAGGGCGTGCTGGTACAGGGTGATCACTTTGAAACCGTTGAAGAAGGGGTGGAGGCCGCCAAAAAATTTATTGAATCGGACGGTTCGGTGGTTATCGAGGAAAAGTTTGTGGGTCAGGAATTCAGCCTGATGAGTTTCGTGGATGGCGAGAGCGTGGTGGACATGCCGCCAATCCAGGACCATAAGCGGGCTTTTGTCGGCGATAAAGGGCCGAACACCGGAGGTATGGGTTCGTACAATTACCCGCTCAATCTTCCTTTTCTGACGAAACAGGACTTAAAAGACGCCCATGAAATTACCGTGCGCACGGCGGCCGCTCTGCAGCAGGAACTTGGCAGGCCTTATAAGGGCGTCATGTATGGCGGGTTTATCGCGGTCAAAAACGGCGTTCGCCTGATTGAGTACAACGCCCGTTTGGGCGACCCCGAGGCTATGAACGCACTCAGCCTGCTGGAAACGGATTTTGTGGACGTATGCAAAGCAATCATCGACTGCACTCTGGACCGGCTGAATATCAGGTTTTCTGACCAGGCAACCGTCTGTAAATATGTGGTACCGGAAGGCTACCCGACAAATCCGCGCAAGGGCGACAAAATTGAAATCGGCGAACTGCCGGGAGGCGTGAAGTTTTACCTGGCTTCTGTGGACCAGCGCACGGACGGACTTTATATGCTCGGTTCCCGCGCCGTCGCTTTTGTTGGCATGGCCGATACGATTGAAGAAGCTGAAACTTTAGCTCAAAAAGGGGTTGAATCGGTTAGCGGCCCGATTTTCTATCGTGAAGATATCGGAACAGCGGAACTTATTCAGGCCCGTGTGTATATGATGAAGAAACTGAGAGGATAGGCATGTTTCTTTTAGATGCCATTGATATTCATGGAATTATCATGGAATTATCAATGTTGCTTATTTTTGATATGCCTGGAACTTGCCGCCATTGGCATTCGAGGAATGAATTCACGTTTATAGGCTCAGGCCGAAAACAGGAATTTGCTGAATAACGGAAAGCTTCTGTTTGGTCCAGGTTTCAATAATGCTCATGTTGATATCGGTGGCTTTTATGCCCTTTTCCGATTTACTGCCGCCTGT
>JAHJFD010000066.1 GCA_018825145.1 Patescibacteria group bacterium | reverse complement strand
TTTTCTTCATTCAATAACGCGTGCACCAGGCTGCCATCTTTTAAAATATTAATAGAATTTGAAATTTTATTTTCCACCAAAGAAGTTATATCTGATAGATTATCGCCCAGTGTATAAGCAATATTAGTTGAGGTAAGGTCCGAGGTGCTTGATCCGGGTGCAATATAATAATTATCGGCAGAAACAGAAGTTATGGTTGGAGCGGTATTATCAACAACTGCTACTTTTTCGAAAGGACAGTTTCTGGCCAGAGCACCGGTCAGGTCATAAATTTTGATTTGGATGGTATACTCACCATTCGAGACTTCGGTTCCGCTGTCATCTTTTCCGTCCCATATAACATAGGTTACGGTTGAAGAATAAACGTTATCGGTGCCGTCTTCGATCGTTCGGATTAAATTGCCGGTAGAATCATATACATAAGCATATAATTTACCCACCAGACGCACTTCATCCAACGGTGCCTCATCATAAGTTTCAGATAAAACAATAACCTGCGGGTCTTCGGTTTCTCCCGGATACTGCATAATATTTACGATAAATCCTACTTCGGTGGAGTTATTTTCGCCGGTATTGCCCGCCGGAGAAATAACTTTAGGCCGGGGATTGTCGTCCTCCATTTCGCTGGGATCTTCTACGTCTAAAAACCACTCCTGAATCATGAAAGAGCCACCCTTGATGGATGCCACATTGCCGGCACGGTCCTCGGCTTCAACAATAAAGGCATATTTGCCGCCGTCTGCGTAGCCGTTTCCATTTGCATCTACCAAAGAAGCCATGCAGGTGTAAGCTCCATCCCAGGAGATGGTATGAAGACCTGAATTTTTCCACTGGTTTTCAATTAAAGTGATGACTTCATTAGCCGCATTATAATTTTTATCGCTCTGGAAAACATGGACCTTCAAAGTAACCTTTGTATATTCATCAAGATAATACTGGAAAGTAGTTGTATCTTTATCTCCATCATTATTAGGAGTAAATGCACCGGGGTTGGCAATAAAACGGGGATCTTCATCAATTTGCGCTTCATCGGTAATACCAATGGTAGGCTGAATAGTATCTATCTCAAATGATTCGCCGGTAGCTGCGGTAGTGGTTTCCCCCTCATTTCCAGCCAGGTCAATTCCGGAAATCGCTATAGATGCATAACCGTTATTTTCTTCGTCAATGGCAGAAATTGTGTATTTATACTGGAATTCGGTTCCGTCAAACAAGTGATACGTTGCATTATTATCATTTACCTGAACATCCGGGTTAAGTGATAAAGCCTCCGTCGGAGTAAAGTAAATGGTAACTTCTTCACCCAGTTTAACAATATCCGGATCGGAAGATATATTTTCAAATTGCGGAGGAGTGGTATCAATTTCAAATTGTGAAGAAGCGACCCCGTCGTTCCCGGCCAGGTCGGTTCCTGAAATATTAACCGCCGCCGTACCATCATAACCGGATACTACCTGATAGCTGGCTTCATAATTATTGTTTCCCTGATCACTTACCGATGCCGCAACCGCAGCTCTGCCGCTTTGTGTAACGGTAACTGTTGGATTTGAATTTAATGTTTCGGATTCAGTAAACGAAATCACAACCTCTCCTTCCGGAGCCAGGTCAGGTTGAATATCAATATTACTAAACGCGGGAGGGCTATTATCAACCAGTAATTGATCAGATATGATTGAATCGGCAGAATTGGAAGCCAGGTCAACAACCGTGATAATTATATCTTGATAACCTTCGGGATCACTTTCTGCTATCGTGTATTGGAAGCTATAATCAATACGGTCAGCTGATATTTCTGTCTTATTCTGCAGTTCAGCTGCATTTCCTCCTACCGAAACCTCAGGGTCAGAAAGAAGGTTTTCTGATACGCTAAAATCGATAGCAACCGCTTCTCCCGATTGAGCATATTGCGGAGTAATGTCAATATTTGTGATTTCCGGTAAAACCGTATCGATAATTAATGTCGAATTTTGAACCGCAGCAGAATTGGAAGCCAGGTCAGTCACGGAAACTACAACAACTGCCTGGCCTTGAGAATCTGCTCCGGTTACATCGTATACATATACATATGAAAGCCCGTTATTTGAAGAATAGTTCGCAGAATTGCCATTTACGGTAACTGACGGATTTTCCAGAAGTTCCTCGGAAACATCAAAGTTAATGGTAACGGTCCCCTCTTTGGCCGGGTTGGGACTTACCGCAATATTCGACACGACCGGATTTTCGGTTTCAAAATTTACAGTTGAAGTGGTTGATGCCACACTTTGGTTTCCGGCTGAATCTTCGGAAACCACATAAATTTGATTGCCTCCCGGATTTAAACTGATGGTGTGGGTAAAGTTTCCAGATGCATCAGATTCAGTCTGAGCAATTAAGACATCATTATTGTATAAATGCACTGTACTCAAAGCTTCGGCGGTTCCCGAAAAAGTATGAGTTTGCTGATTGGTATATGCCGGCAAGCCGGAATGCTGAGGTTTTTCCGGATCAAGGGTGTCCACCACAACTTCAATCGATGTATTGCCTGAATTGCCGGAATCATCAATCGATGAAAGACTGAATGTATAGGCTCCTTCAGGGACAACCGTGCCGGCTTCATCTTTTCCGTCCCAGGTTAAGGTTGGAACAGATAAAATACCTATGCGCCCGACATATTGCCCGGTAAATTCGCTTGAAGAAAGTGTTTTTACAACCGCGCCGTCTGCATCTGTAATCCTCGCCGTTATATATGAATCCTTTGAGAGACTATAGCTTACGGTTATTTCATCTTTTGCTCCGTCGTTATCTGGACTGAAAGGATTTGGAGAAGCATAGGTCACCGCTAACTCCGGCGCTGTAACGTTAATTTCCAATGTTATTGATTGAGTTAAGGCCGGCGATCCCAGCGCATCATCAGCGTTGGCAATGACATAGTAAGTTCCTTCGGGTAGCCCTGCCCCATCCCAATCAAAATTATACGTACCCGGAGTTTTTGAGAAGGACTGAGTATAAACTACAGAATTATCGGTGCCCTTGATATCGATCTGAACCGCAGCCGGATCCGTTATGTACTCGGCCGGATAATCGATGGAATAAAAAATATTAACCGTATCGGAACTGCCGTCAGCATTGGGCGAGAAACTTGACGGATTAACAGCGATCGAAAGCTCTGGGATTGAGTTTATGGCCGTGATTTCACCCTGGACCTCCGAAACGCTGGAATCAATCCCTTCCGCAATTATCTTATATGTATAATTTCCATCTTCCACATACTGCGCCGCTTCATTTTTTCCGTCCCAGTAAAAGGAGTGTGTCCCATCACTTTGATTTTCGTCCTCAATTATTTTTTTAACCGTGGTCCCCGAATAATCCAAGATGTAAACACTGGTTAAATAACTTTCACTGCTTCCGGAAAGTGTGTAAGTAAGGCGGGTTTGGTCGGTGTGCCCATCTCCGTTAGGAGTAAAGATCGAAGGGGAAATCGAAACATTGGTCACCGACACCGGGGACTCAACATAGGCCGCAAATACATCGGTGGTCTGCTCGGTAGAATTAAGCGCCCGGTCGCGCGCAGAAACCTTAAAATAATAGCTGTTTTCACTTTCACCAAAAGCCCAATCCAGTTCATAATTGCCGGCATTTTGCGGCTCATTAGCAACCAAAGTAGAAACAAGATTGTTAGAGTTATCAAAAACCTGTGCTTCGACCGAAGCATCTTCTGATAAATTATAATCCAGAGAAGCAGTTCCTGAATTTGTGTTAACCACAACATCATTAAAGGTCAGGTACGGTGGAGTATTATCCAAATCAACTACTCCGGAAACAATGCAAGGATCGTTGGTTTTATCTGGATCAACCGCAGTAATTTTAAAGACATAACTTCCATCCGGCAGTTTAGTTGAATCGAACCGTGAAGTTGATCCATCATAGGTTTCGTCAAAATCTCCTAACCATGAAATTGATCGAAGTCCTTTATCCTGAGTTTCACCATCAACCAGAGTTTTAATGGTGCGGTCCTCTCCTATTACTTCAACCGTTACGGTTAAGTTTGGCCGCGTGAGATAATAGGTAATATTTGAATGATTATTATCCGGATTTACTGCCGAAAACGTATCCGGGTCGGCATAAGCATAACCCACAAGAGACGGTTCAAGATCAATAACTACTTCAAAAGAAGCTGAGTCTGTAGTATTACCGGCAATATCCTCGGCAACAATATAATATGTATATGTGCCCCCCATTAATTCATTGTGGCTGCCTTTTCCATTCCACTCAAAGTAACCAGTAACCGGTAACCAGTAACCAGAATGCTCTTCGTTTACTGCACTGGATGCGATCCAATTGTCTGTAGCCAAACTGTAGTCTCTAAATGGATTTCCATCGTCATCTTTAATATATAAAGTTATTTGGGAG
>JAHJFD010000065.1 GCA_018825145.1 Patescibacteria group bacterium | reverse complement strand
TTATCACCTTAGCCACAGCACCCTCACGACGAGTTGGCATAGAGGCTTTAGCACTCCAGGAATCAGTAGAGGGATTGTATACCTCAACAGTATCTATTGATGAATAATTACTGGCATCTTTTCCACCAAAAACATACATCAGATTGTTCACTACTGCAACTGCTGAAGAACATCTTGCGGTTGGCATAGGTTTCTTGGTAACCCAAGAGTCTGTCATAGGATTATATTCTTCAACGGTATTAAAGAATTTATCGCTTGCTCCACCTATTGCATAAACCCTTCCGTTTACTGCACAGACTCCTATACCCCACCTTAGCGTAGGTATGCTTGCACCAGTGCTCCAACTATCATTTACAGGGTCATATATTTGTATATTATTATAAGAAGGAACGGCATAAATCTTGTTATTGATAACCGCTGCACCACCCTTACCTATACACAAAGGTAAATCTGCCTTTCTTGTCCATGTATTATTTGTTGGATTATATTCATAATTGCTGATTATATCATTGCCACCAAAGACATAAATTTTACCATTAACCATCCCAGATGCTGCCTCTTTTTTTGTTTCAGGCATATTGGCTTTAGTCGTCCATGTAAAATCAAGCGGCTGAGCTATGCTTGATATATTCAGAGGAATTGTCCAGATAGAGCCGTTGAAATATGTGTAGTAGATGTCATCTTGGTTGAAATAAGTAAACGGACCATTGATGGTATCAAGCCATGCAATATGTGGATAACCATAGGAGTCTATGGCTATACGCAAATCATCTATGGAATGACAACCAGTTAATTTACCGACACCCATCTTTTGTGTCATGCTATAAATAGTAGTTGGCTCTGACCATGAACCACCAGAAAATTTTTTATAAAGTATCTCCTGTTTGATTACCCGTACATCATTACTTGTTTGATCATCCTGAATATATCTATAAACCATATGAAGATTGCCGGATTTATCTGCAACAACAACAGGATTGGAATTGTACTGCTCTCCTTTTGTTGATAGAATACTGGTAATTTTTTCTGGCATTGTCCATGGAGGAAGTGGTGGTGAAGATGGATCATTTATACTGAAATAGCCATCACTCCAATCCTCGCTCCTATTACCATTAAGGTCGCTAACTTCTATCTTTACCCTTGCCTCATTTGTTACACAGCAAGAAGAGTTTGGAAGTGTCCATGTGTAACGACCTGTAGTATTTGTTTTAATATCAATATAATCATTCTCATCTCTATCTCCTCGGTAATATATCCCAAGTGACATCCCACTAATCCCATTAGGGGCAGAGACCTCCCATTTAATCTCCTGCTGTGAACCCAAGTTCCATACCTCACCACCATTAGGAGAAAGAATTTTTACGCTTGGAGGAGTTCCACTGACTATCTTATATGGCCCAGCCATTGCCTCAGTTCTATTCATCGCAGTATCCCATGCAACCATCCTTATCTTTAATTGGTCTGTGAGTGGAGCATCCGGGGGAATTGTCCAGTAGTAAGCATTCTGTACGAAATTTGAACCAACTACAAAACCTGTCGTAATAGTTCCCCATGTTAACCCATTATCTGTTGAATAATAGAAGTCAAGGTCTTTTATGCCTATATCATCGCTGACCACAAAACCGACAGGATATTTATATCCTGTTCTGAATACCTTCCATTGGAAGCCAAGATAAGATATTACAGGTGAGTTATTATCCAGATAATTAATCTCATAGCTCAAGAGATTGTTATCAATATTGCCTTCAATAAAATACCCTTCCGTATTAATCCAGGCATCAATATAGCCTTTACCTGCCTTAAGATTTTCAAGGGTTACAACTTGAGAAATTGTTGTTTGAGCACCCGGGGCAAGTTCAGGGATTAATGTTCCAAAATTGTAAAGTTTTTGTTCCTTGCCACCTTTTGATGATGAATAATAGAAGAAGACCCGTCCCCATGGAGCAACATATGTCCCTTGATTCTTTACTGTTAGATTTAGCGTAACCCGAGAGTTAGGGGTAATAGTTCCATCTACCACCAAAGATACAGGGATTAAGTCTGCATAGGAGTATGCCGTTGTGAACCTCCATAAAGGACCAAAGGTCTCCAAGCCTTTATCATCCTTAGCCCTTATCTGCCAGTAATAGGTTGTGCCCGGAGCTAAGTCATAGCTAAACTGATAAGTTGGGTTTGCATCTACTCCAAAACATTTTCTATAGCACATATCACTCGTATTTGTTCCAAACCTGACTGCATAATCCACAGTTCCATCAGGGTCTCCTCCTGTCCATGTCAAGGCTGGCATTCTTGAAACATTAGTAGCACCATCAGGAATATTTGGATTACTTGGGGTATATGGAGGGAAATTAACCCTTACCTCCAAATCCACGATATTGCTCCATCCACTGCTCCCCTGGCTATTATTAGCCCTCACACGGTAATAATAAATACCATTTTCCTTACCTGCTATATATTGAGGACGAGCGGTTGTAGAATATTCTCTTATCTGCCTAAAGGATGAATCTGTGGATTCCTGAAGGGTGTAGCTGGTTGCATCACTGATTTCTCTCCAGGAAATGGTGTAATAATTGTTCTCCGTGTAATTGCCCGGGTCATATAATTCATGGGTAGAAGGTATCGAACCGCTTGAGGAGATACTAAATTGCCCACTATAAGCACATCCTACATTTCCAGCATCATTATAAGCAACTATGCGGAGTTCGGCTTCATTTGTATTAACATTAGGCACTGTCCATGTGTATTTATCAGAACCTGGTGAGTGGACAGCAATTGTTGATGAATATATTCTGTTAGCATTCTTCCAGTCATCAGAAGTCTGCCACACCTCTACAGAAATATCACCTGCTTCATCAAATACAGTAATTGGGATTGGATATGGATTGCCTGCAAATACTGCTACTACACCAGGGGGAGAAGAGGGGGGAGGTACAACCCAAGGGCAATTACCATTATTTTTATGAAAAGATGTAACATATGCTATGTTTATATTTCTAAAACATATACCCTTTAATCCATTTAACGATGTATTAGTCAATACACTGTCCGAAACATCAATCATGTTTTTAGTATTATATCCTAATAATTTGAAAGTCTCTATATCTTGAATGTGCCAGAGTGTTTCATTGCTTACCACATATACTTTACCACTTGGCACACCGTGGATTAATGTCCCCTCTCTATAAACAACCGGTTCACCGGAAGGTTCAACTATACTGCCAACGACTTTGTTTTCACTCCACTCATATCCCCAGGAATCAAATACTCTTGGCGAAAGAATATGATGTTTCTTTCCATCCTTAATTAAAAATACCCTTGTTCCTACCTGCCTAATACAAGGGTAACCAGAAGGAGGAGGGGATATATCTATTCCAGTTGGATAACCATTGAGTTCTTCAGTCGAGACAGTAATGACCTTTCCCCAATCATATCTCCATGCAGTAAAAGTAGATGGATCGGGGATATGCCTTTTTTTGCCGTTTTCCAATACATATGCTTTACAACTAACTGGACTTTTAATTAATGTGCCGTCAGGATGCCAGCGGACTTTTGGAATTGTATCAAAGAGGGCTTGATAAATTGTACCATGATATTTACATTCTGAGAGCACGCTATACTGATAAAGAGGTTTAAGGGCATCAACATGACAGGCTGGGATTATAAACTCTGTGGCTATGTTTGGCACAACGCTATTCAAATTTTGTCTCATTTTATCTACGACACCATCGCCGTCTGAATCATCAAGTCCAAAAGGAGTGCCATACAATTCAGATGCATTTCCAATAATACACACATATTTAACATCTGAAGGAAGAGGCATCTTTAACTTACCTTTCTTATCGTATTCATTTAAGCCTGTTATCCGATATAGCGTATTGTTGTTGCCATCACAGTTTACATCCTTATTATAGAAACTATCAGGAATATCACTTTCAAAGCCACCAAATAGATATACTCCAGTCCCATCATTACAGCGAAGATCCCTTGTAGCTTCACTTTTATTTTCTACTCCTGAAATTATTTTAAAATTCCACATCCATGAACCCAAATGAGGTGTCCCTATAGTTACAAGTCTTGCTACTCGATGTCCTCCCTCTTCATTCGGTTTAACCCACCATTCATGATTATTTGGCATTAAATCATCTGAAAGCCTTTGTAGATACTCTCTTGCCGACAGACCTCCCATGCTGTGACCAATTAGAATGACCCTGCCATTGACTTGATTATACCATAATCCTTTATCTACTAATATTTCCTTAATACATAGATTAAGTGCTTTCCCTTGCTTTCGGATGGCTGCCTGATTGCTTAGTGATGATGCATCCCACGAATGGCTGTACATAGTATCAAAATTAAGTAAAAAAAAGTCCCCATTCGCATTATAATCAAATTCTTTCCATATCGGCTCTTCAACATCCTTAGCAATAGAACCAGTGTTATTATTATCATCTTTATTTAAATCAACTGATAGTACCCCTCCATAAGTCCATCCATAAGATTTGAACTGTGCTACTACCTCATCCCACATCGTATAACTACTATTAAGCCCATGGATAAGAATAATCGGATATGGAGGCTTTTCAGCCATAGCTTTTAGTGGCATACCTGCTATTAAAATACAAATCAATATAAAACCTGCAAAGAATTTAATCTTCATATTAATCACCTAACATGGACAAGATAGAACCAAAGGAATTCCGGAGACACAATGCTAAATTTTCCAGTACCATAGACTTTTTGACGGAATTAACAGGATAATTTAAGAACTCAGGCTTTAGCCTTTCATA
>JAHJFD010000001.1 GCA_018825145.1 Patescibacteria group bacterium | reverse complement strand
TGGCAGCGCCACGGGGAATCGAACCCCGGTTATCCCGCCGTGGCGGGACGTCCTAACCGCTAAAAATTTGCTAAAAAAATAAAGTAAACTGGCAGCGCCACGGGGAATCGAACCCCGGTTACCGGAATGAGAATCCGGCGTCCTAACCGCTAGACGATGGCGCCTCGTCGTCGTCTTGCTCCAGCTTACGTCCCGCCATGTCGGGACTCCAGCTTCCGCAAGCTCCTCCTCTCCCCACAAAATCCTTCTCGTCGCTACGCTCCTGCGATTGAATTTTGCGGGGACCCCATTTCTGCGACCGCACTGCGAATTTTAATGGAGGATTGCACTTTCACGCAACCAAAAAATTTGCTAAGATCAGCACTGACACAGCTAACTGCCAAATCAATATGGAACACAAAATCAAAACACTGGCTGAAGCCATCACCAATGGCCGCACCAAACATCTCGTTCAGACGCATGTGAAGGCGCTGGCCTATAATGAAGAAACGAAACACCTCATTATTTACGTTGATAACGCGGCTCCTATGCATGAATTGTCCAGTGAAGAAGGGGATCACCACCTGAATAACGGGCTTAATGCAGTGTATGGCGATGACATCACATACGAAGTAAAGATGCACGGCGAAACAACTCATGAAAATGAAAAGCAGATAGGGCGTGAGATCAACTATGGATTGCTGAAAGGCGAGAACGAAAGACGGTGAATAGGGCAGGCGCCGTGCTTTTTGATGGCGCTCAGGTGCACTTCCGTCGCGTAACCCATGTGCCGGGCAAAGCCGTAATCAGGGTATTTTTTGTGGTAGAACATCATCAGCCGGTCGCGGTGCACTTTGGCCAGAATGGAGGCCGCAGCCACGCAGAAAACTGTTTCATCAGCTTTGATGATGGCTTTTTGGGGAATTCCCATAATATTCAGTCCCACCGCGTCGGACAGAATAAAATCAGGCCGAGGATCCAGCTTTAAAACAGCCTGCCGCATGGCCAGTTTACTGGCGTTCAGAATACCTATTTCATCAATCTGTCGCCAGCCGACCACGCCAACCGCCCAGCTTATGGCACTGTTTCTGATTTCTGCAAAAAGCCGTTCCCGTTCCATGGCGGACAGTTCTTTCGAATTCCTGATCGCTTTATTCCGGTATGTTTCCGGGAAGACCACGGCCGCGGCCACCACAGGGCCGGCCAGAGGTCCGCGCCCGGCTTCATCGGTGCCGGCAATCAGACGGAAACCCATTTTCCTTAAATCTGTTTCTTCTTTGATCATTATCGCTTTTTAAGCAGTTGCCACATTTCCGGGGTGATCGCTTTTGTCAGCATCATCATAATTATATATGCGAGCCCACCCAGCGGCACCAGCAGTGCCAGCTGATAGATGTACCAAAGCCCGTTCAGCCAGTAAAAACCGCTTGCCACGAACAGGCCCATCACTACCGAAGATAAAGTGATTTTCCAGGCAGTGGTGAATTCCAGCTTAAGGTGAAACGCGCGCTTCACCGCAAGACCTGTCAAAACCAGAATAAACAGTTCACACAGAATCGAAGTCGCGGCCGCCCCCCGAAAGCCCCAATAAGGAATAACAGCCAGATTGCTGACAAGGTTAAAAAGTACGCAGGCCGCGTTAATGTACATAAGCTGAGCTTGCCGATTCAGAACAACCAGCGTGAAGCCGAAAAGCGCGTTGATGAATGAAAAGAACATGGCGAACATCAGAAACTGAACGGCAATGTCCGCCCCATAGGCGTGCACAACTCCGCTCACAAAATCCTCGTCCGAAATCAGCCGTATGATTGGAATGGCCAGAATAAAGCCACCCACCATAATCGGCATGGCCGTGGCCACCAGAAAATCAAAAGAATATTGTATGATCTGCTTCACCTTTTCACGTTCTTCTTCCAAAAAGCGCGTCATGACCGGCAAAACCGAATTCATATAATAAACGGGAATAATGATCATCATTTCCAGAAAACGCATGCCCACTCCATAAAGACCGGCCTCCGTATCGCCGCAGATAGAAGAGGAACAGCTGGTCGTGCCATCAGCCAGAGTTCTGGTGTGGGGCAAAATCATCGTCAACAAAATCACGTCCAGCCGGAAGTATATATTATTAAGCACCAGCGCCACGCCGTAAGGAAGCGAGGTGAAAAAAATCTTTTTCCAGTAAGCAAAGTCAAAACAGTAGGTAATTTTTGTGTAACGTTTCGCGTAATAAGTGGTGATAGCCAGCATGACAAAATTACCGAGTACCCCGGCCCAGATCAGATGTTCAAAACCGACAGAAATATCCGCAACAAACAAATAGTAAACCACTGCCGCGATATAAGCCACACTGGCAATCTTGCCGGCAATCAGGCCAACCGTGGTGTACTGCATTTTTAGGTGTACCTGGAGTACAGAACTGACCGTTCCGTTCAGCAGGGTGAAAATGGTGGCGAACGTGGCAATCAGCACGCCCATAGGAATCACCGTGTCGGAGTAACTGGGAATAAGAAATACCACAATAGCCGCCAGCCCCATGGTCAGGATGGCCAGAGCAGTGCGTAACCCCAAAACATTCCCCAGAATCCGGGGAATATTTTTCTCATCTTTGCTCATCTCTTTCACTGTGATCGTGAAAATGCCGAAATCGGCCGCAATACCGAAAAAGGCTAGATACTGGTACACGGTAGTGTAGTCTCCGTAGCCGGACGTGCCCAGATAGCCCGAAATCATCTTCAGGACAAAGACGGAAAGCACGGCTGTTATGATTTTTCCTCCAAACTGAACAAAGGTGTTTTCGAGGATTTTTCTGGCAATGCCCATAAACGGAAATTAACGAAAAAATTATACCGCAAGAAGGCTATTTGGCTGGCATTCTTTTACATTGACAAAAATAAATAAATGTTGTACAATTTCACCCTTACGCTCGGAAAAGACACCATATCCGCAGCGGGATAAACAAAAACAGAAAGAAAAAGTCACGCTAATCCTAACTATAATGCGACTTAAAGTTCTTTCTCTTTTTGCGGCCATACAGATCTTGTCATTCGGTATCTGGATCAACCTTTCTCACGCTGAGCCATTCGTGCCACAGCCCTTTGAACAAGCTCAAATTCATCCAGCTCCGGCATTACCATCAGAATTGGTAGCTGACCTGGAAGAACCTACGCTCTTACTGCATTTTGCCACCCGTAACATGAGTGAAGAAAAGCGCTTTTTAAATGCGATCCGGACAAACCAAATTGAAACAGCCCTCAAAAAACTGCCGGCAGAACATGTAAAATCTGTAAAAAATATTACGATTGATTACAGTGAAAAGGCTCACCGGGGCCTGGGCGGTAATTATCTGATTATCCTTCGCGGTGTGAATATGAGTACAGAAGAAACGATTGCCGTTCTTGTGCACGAAATGGGTCACAATGTCGATTATGGTTATCTGACACCTGAAGAAAAGAAAGTCCAAAGCCCTTTTATAGACGGGAATGCGTCACTTTATGAAACGGATCCAAGTCTGGACTTCTATCGTATCAGCTGGGAAACCAATCAGGAACGAAAACAAACAGCAATTAATACGGATTTTGCATCCGGCTACGCCATGAGCGATCCTTTCGAAGACTTTGCCGAAAGTTATACCTATTATATCCTGCACAACAAGGACTTTAAAAAACTGGCCGCTGGTTCAGAAGCCCTGTATGCCAAGTACCGCTTTATGAAATATCAAGTCTTCAACGGCGTGGAATTCGATACGGGAGACGGTATTGTTGATAACAACCAGAGGCCCTGGGACGTGACTGTGCTTAGTTATGAAATCAGCGATTTTCTGAGCTAAAATTGGATGCCGGTCTAGTACCTGACGTCGAAATCATCAAATTCGCCTGTGTATTCATGTCGCTCAACTTCAACTTTGCTTACCTCACATGTAGAAGGTCCGCTATAGCACCAATCGATAAAATCATTAATCTTGTTTTCGGGACCCTCCGCTTCGATGGCTACCGTGCCGTCAGCCTGATTGGCCACCCAGCCGGTAATATCACCCAAAGCTTGAGCTTTTTCCACCGTATGCGCCCGGAAGAAAACCCCCTGAACCTGCCCATGAATGGTTAGATGGACTCGTATCATCGTTTTAGCTTCCAAAAGAAGTCAGTCACATAGTAAATCAGATAGAGAGTGAAGGTGAAGACAAGAAAATCCGTCGTCAGAAAGGGGATATTAAAATAATCCGTCACCGCTCCCAGAAGTGATAATGGTTTTTTTAGAATATCCCAGCTGTTAAAACGTTCATACAGGCCAAACATTAGTCCTACCGAAGTTAGCGGAATGACTGTCAGAGGAAACAATTTCTTCGCCTGTTTTCCCCACTTTTGAGCGACAATATCCGTCATTTTACTCAGCGCGTAATAAAAAGTGGGTAGGCCGATCAGGCCGTAAGTGAAAAAGAAAAGCACCACCCATGAACCATTCCGGCAGACCCGATACACATCATAGTCCGCGCAATAATCGACCAAATGCCGCACCATCAAAAACAGGTAAGCCGTGTTGGGCAGCATTGCCAGCCAGAACAGGAAGATCAGCGCGAAAATGACGCGGTTTTTGCGGAGCTTGCTGTGTGTCGCCAAAAAATACACCGCCCAGCAGGGCAGAAACGCCAAAAAAATATTCCAGAAAACCAAAATAAGGGGATAGTCATTTATTTCCATGCAGTTATTTTATTTAACAGTTACGCTCTTTGCCAGATTGCGTGGCATATCCGGATCAAGTCCTCGCAGAACACCCAAATAGTAGGCCAGAAGCTGCACGGGAATAATGTTTACAAGTGGCGAGGCCACACCTACGTCCGGTACTTTTATCCACTCGTCAAAAACCTCATGCTTGTCGGGGCTGATGCCAATAATATGAGCTCCGCGCGCCTTCAGCTCAATGGTGTTGTTGATCACGTCACTTTTTACTTCATCATTCGCGATCATGCTGATACATGGCGTGCCCTCGGTAATCAACGCGATAGGTCCGTGCTTAAGTTCGCCGGCGGCAAATCCTTCGGCGTGCACATACGAGACCTCCTGAATCTTGATTGCCGCCTCAAGGGCCATGGGGTAGTTTTCGGCTTTGCCGATAATATACAGATTGTCATGCCCCTTAATTTTTTGAGTCACTTCCTTAATGTAATTCAGAAAGCGGGGATTGAGCATATCGTTGGTGCGGCTGGCGACTTCCGCCAGAATACGGCGTCCTTCCTGCAGCTCGCCTTTCATGGCCGTGGTAATCAGCAAAAACAGAGCCATTTGGGCGGTGGCGGCTTTGGTGGAAGCCACAGCTTTTTCGGGGCCGGCCTTGATGTGCAGGCTGAAGTCTGATTGCCGGGCAATGGTGGAACTTTCCACGTTCACAATCGAAAGCACCTTGGCACCCTTGCCCTTGGCCGCCTCCATGGCTTCCAGCACATCGGCTGTTTCACCGCTTTGCGAAACCACAATAAGCAGGCTCTCGGGTTTTAAAAAATGATGAAAAATCGGAAATTCCGAAGCCGGCGCGTAATTAACGTGGCGACCCGCGATAATGGAAAAAAAGTATTCGGCAGCCATGCACACTTTGCCGGCTGTCCCGCAGCCGGAAAGAAAACAGCCTCGCGAATCTTTGATCATCTGGGCAATGTGCATAATGTCGTCGGTATTTTGGTTAATGGCGCGCAGAATCGAATCTTTCTGCTCCATAATCTCTTTGAGCATGTAATGGTCATATTCGCCCTTGTCAGCGCTTTCCGCCTTCCAGTCGATGTTAACCAGACGCTTTTTGATAGCCGTCCCCGTATCGATATTCAAAAACTCAACGTTGCCGTCCAGAATAACCATTTCGTTATCATCCAGATAGTTCACGTTCTGCGTGTATTCCAGAAAAGCAGGAATGTCCGAGGCCAGAAAATACTCTTCTTCGCCTACGCCCACAATAAGCGGCGAACCGCGGCGCGCTGCAATCAGTAAATTCTCACCCACAGCAATCGCCACGATGGCATAACGTCCGCTAAGTCGCTGAACGGTCTTTTGCACCGCTTCCTTAAAGCTCATTTCTTTCAGGTACTTAGAAATCAGCTGAGGGATAACCTCGGTATCGGTATCCGAAATAAAGTTCCCGCGCCCCAACTCCTCGCGGATTTCCTCGTAGTTTTCGATGATGCCGTTATGCACCACCGCCACCTTTTTGTCGGAACTGAAATGCGGATGGGCGTTGATGTCCGTCACCCCGCCATGTGTAGCCCAGCGGGTGTGGCCGATGGCCAGACCGGTTTTTTTATCGGCAAAATCTTCCAGTTTCGCTTCTGAAATCTTGCCGACCTGCTTCTTAATGAAAAGCTCACCACTAAGTTCAGTGGCCACGCCCCAGGAATCGTAGCCGCGATATTCCAGCTTCTGAAGACCTTTTACGACCAGTTCCAAACCGTTATCCCGCTTGCCGACGTAACCAAATATTCCACACATAATCTATTTTTGGTTATTTTTATACCACTCTACCATTTCCGCAAAACCATCCTCAAATTTCACTTCCGGAACCCAGCCGAGTTCCGATTTTATTTTGGACGCGTCCACACTATACCTTAAATCGTGCCCGGGACGGTCTTTCACAAATTCAATCCGGTCTTCCGGCAGGTTAAGAAGCTCCAGCAGCCGTTTAGTAATCTCCAGATTACTGTGTTCTTCGTTTGAGCTCACATTGTAGGTTTTGCCGATTTTCCCCTTATGCAGAATCAAATCAATGGCCTTGCAGTGGTCTGTCACGTGTAACCAGTCCCGCACGTTCGAGCCATCACCGTACAGGGGCACCTTTTCGCCGGCCAGCAGTTTTTTGATGAAGAATGGGATGAGCTTTTCGGGATACTGGTGGGTGCCGTAATTATTACTGCATCGGCTGATCAGCACCGGTGTGCCGTAGGTCCTTTTGTAAGCCAGGCACAGCAAATCCCCGGCCGCCTTGCTGGCTGAGTAGGGTGAACTGGGGCTGAGCATATCAATTTCCGTAAAGGATCCATCCAGCCGGTCGCCATAAACTTCATCGGTCGAAACCTGTACAAAACGCCCGTGGGCGTGATTTTTAGCGGCCTCAAGCAGGTTCTGAGTGCCCATGACGTTGGTTTCCAGAAAAACCGCAGGCCCCTCAATGCTGTTATCCACGTGAGTTTCTGCTGCAATGTTTACAATGACATTCGCCTCCGCGGCCAGCTCATCCACCAGCTTTTTGTCGGCAATGTCCCCCTGTACAAAACGATAATTCGGACTATTGGCATAGTCTTCGCAATTCTTCAGATTTCCCGCATACGTGAGTTTATCCAGATTTATAATCTGATAATCAGGGTATTTGGCCAGCAAATGTCTTATAAAGTGAGAGCCGATAAAACCGGCTCCCCCGGTAACGAGTAGTTTCATAGTATTTAGGTGGGGCGAGTGATGGGCTTCGAACCCACGACCTCCAGAGCCACAATCTGGCGCTCTAACCAACTGAGCTACACCCGCCACAAGTGCCACCGCATTTTATAACGAATAAGGGCTCAAAGCAACCTGGTTTGCAGCACTCGGCACTTGTGTTTTTCGCTATTTTTTGCTATAATATAAACGAAATAGAAACAAAATTCTGTGGAAAATCTCTTCAATTCCATTGCCGGACAGATAACTTCCGTATTGCAGGCTAAATACGACGGTTTTATCGAGTTGGCGCCTTATATTCTGGGGGCGCTTGGAGTTTTTGTTCTGGGGTATGTTTTGGCTGAAATCGCGGCCCGGGCCATTGTCCGTATGTCAAAAAAGATCAGGCTGGAAACGATTTCCGAAAAAGCGGGTCTCAAGAACTTTTTAGAACGCACGGGCGTAAAACAGAGTCCCTCGCTGGTGATTGCCAAAAGCGTGAAGGCATATCTGATCTTCATTTTTTTCATCGAAGCCACTAAAATTGCCCGACTGACAGAAGTGGCCGAATTCCTGGCAACGGTCCGTGGCTACATTCCTGAGCTGATCATTGCGCTTTTCATTATTTTGGTGGGTATACGCATTGGAAACACCCTGGCGGTTGTTGTTGAAACTTCACTCTCAATAACAAGATCCAATACCGCACGTGCCTTAGGCATAGCCGCGAAATCGACTGTAATTACTTTTGCTATTCTAGCCGCCCTGTCCCAACTTCAGATTGCGGAAATTCTCATTCAAATCCTATTTATAGGTTTTGTCTCAATGCTGGCTCTGGCTGGCGGACTGGCTTTCGGTTTAGGCGGAAAGGACGTGGTGAAAGAGCTTCTGGTCGCCCTTAAAAATCTGGAACTGATCGAATACGTCGAATCGAAGTACGAAGAAAAAGATAAGGAGAAGAAATAGAGCGGATTGGTTGTTGGTTAATTGATCAGGGAACCAAAAACCGATTTCCCATTTTTCAGCGAAATCGGTAAAATGGAAAAGATGTACGATCCAGGCAAAATAGAGCCCAAGTGGCAAAAATATTGGGAGAAAAACAAGACCTTCAGGTGTGAAGTCGATTTGAAACCTGCCCGCCGTGGCGGGAAGGAGAAATACTACATCCTTGATATGTTTCCCTACCCCAGCGGGGCGGGACTTCATGTAGGCCATCCCGAAGGCTACACGGCCACCGACATCATCGGCCGTTATAAACGGATGAAGGGTCTTAACGTGCTTCACCCAATTGGCTGGGACGCTTTTGGCCTGCCTGCCGAAAACTACGCCATCAAAACCGGACGCCATCCGCGTGAAGTGACTGATGAAAATATTCAGGTTTTCAAAAAACAGGTTCAGTCCCTAGGTTTTTCTTACGACTGGGATCGCGAAGTGGACACCACCGACCCCGATTATTACAAATGGACCCAGTGGATCTTTTTGCAGATCTACAAAAAAGGTCTGGCCTACGAATCGGAACTGCCGATTAACTGGTGCCCAAGCTGCATGACCGGCCTTGCAAACGAAGAAGTGGTGAACGGCAAATGCGACCGCTGCGGCGCCGAAACCACCAAAAAACTATTGCGCCAGTGGGTGCTTAAAATTACTGAATACGCCGACCGCTTATTGGAAGACTTAGAAGAAGTCGACTGGCCCGAACCCATCAAAATCATGCAGCGAAACTGGATTGGGAAGAGCTACGGCACCAACGTGGTTTTTGACTTGGAGGGGTTTAAGGAAAAGCTTCCTATCTACACCACCCGCGTCGACACGCTTTTTTCATGCGCCTTTATGGTGCTGGCCCCGGAACATCCGCTGGTCTACAAAATCACGACCGACAAGCAAAAAAAAGAGGTCGAAAAATATATTGGAAAGGCCATGCTTAAGTCCGATCTGGAACGGACCGACTTAGCCAAAGACAAGACCGGCGCCTTCACCGGCGCTTATGCCATCAATCCGATAAATGGCGACAAGATTCCCATTTGGATCGGCGATTTTGTGCTGGCCAGCTACGGAACCGGAGCCGTGTTTGCCGATGCCCACGACGAGCGCGACTTTGAATTCGCCAAAAGATACGGCATCCCGCTCAAAGTATCCATCCGTCCCTGCCTGACCGGCAGGCAGGCGGAGGACGAAAAAGAGTGGAAAAAGGTCGAAAAACTGGAAAAATGCTTCTGCGATGATGGAATACTGGTAAACTCGGGCAAATTCGACGGCATGACTTCCGAAAAAGCCCGCTACGAGATCACGCTGGAACTGGAAAAAATGGGAAAAGGCGAGGGAGCCGTAAACTACAAGATGAAGGACTGGGTTTTTTCGCGCCAGCGTTACTGGGGCGAGCCGATTCCCATTGTTCACTGCGAAAAGTGCGGCACCGTGCCTGTTCCCGAAGAGGAGTTGCCGCTTTTGCTACCCAACGTCAAAAAATACGAACCCACCGGCACCGGCGAATCCCCGCTGGCAGGCATCGATGAATGGGTGAATACCGAGTGTCCTAAGTGCAAAAAGCCAGCCAAACGCGAGACCAACACCATGCCCCAGTGGGCCGGAAGCTGCTGGTACTACCTGCGCTACATTTCAGCCAAAAACGACAAACGTTTCGTCGACAAAAAAGAGGAAAAATACTGGATGAATGTCGATTTGTACGTCGGCGGTGCCGAACATGCCGTTTTACACCTGCTTTATGCCCGTTTTTGGCACAAAGTGCTTTACGATCTGGAATTCCTCACTCACAAAGAACCCTTCCGGCGTCTGATGAACCAGGGGCTGATTTTGGGGGAAGACGGCGAAAAGATGAGTAAATCCCGCGGCAACGTGATCAACCCCGATGACGTGATCAGAAAATACGGCGCCGACACCCTTCGCCTGTACGAAATGTTTATGGGGCCTTTTGAGGCGGTCAAACCATGGAGTACCAAGAGTATCGAAGGTGCCTTCCGCTTCGCGCAAAAGGTCTATCGGATCGTTGAAGAGATGGAAATGACCGATGAGAGGCCGTCACCTGAACTTGAGAAGCTCCTTCATAAAACCATAAAAAAGGTCACCGCAGATACAGAGAGTTTTGGCTTTAACACCGCCATTTCCCAAATGATGATTCTGGCCAACGAGGTGCAGAAGGAAAAGAAGGTAAGCAAACCTTTAATGGAAAAATTTACTCTGATCCTGTCGCCGTACATACCGCATTTAGCTGAAGAGGTCTGGGAAATGCTGGGGCACAAAAAGACACTGGCTTACGAAAAATGGCCGGAATATGACGAAAAACTGACGATCGATGACACTTTTGAACTCGTCTTCTCCGTGAATGGCCGCGTTAGAGGTAAAAAAGAGGCTCCCAAAGACATCAGTAAAGAAGACGCCATCAAAGCCGCCCGCGCTGATGAGAACGTTCAGCGAAATATCCTCGGAAAAGAAGTCATCAAAGAAATCTACGTTCCGGGCAAGCTGGTAAATATAGTCGTTAAGTAGTCATTGATCCATCAATGCTCCACCAATGATCCATCAATGCCGGGTCAATGTTGCTATTGTTGGATAATGGTGAGGTCGAGAAGGCGGGTGGTTGCGCGCGGCACTACATTTGTAGTAATCGATTGTTTAAAGTCCTTATAATAGCCATCTGATTTGATCGAAAAATAAGTTGAGGGCAGGATGCTGTCGGCGGCATCATAAGTCATGCCGTATTCCAGATAGGGGATGGGGACTTTAAGCCGGTTGGCGGCATCAACCGCTTGCATGGGGGCAACCAGCAAAAGTTCCATTTGCAGTTCATTGGTCGCGGGAATACCCGCGATGAAAGCGGCCAGGTCGCTAATCACGCCATTTTGATTAACGCCCCGATCAGCTTCTGTCAGTGAAACGGAAAGCTCATTATTCGTCAAAATAAAATCCTTTTCGCAAAGCGTGGCATTGGAGTCACCGGCCGTCGAATGACTGGTATGCTGAGGGTCGGTTTTACAGCCGCGCAGAGGCTGAAAAGAATTACCCTTGTCATCAATCAGCTTCCAGAGGATCACCGGATCATGTTCACTGTCCTCATCCGCTCTGCCATCACAGTCATTGTCATCCACTTGCGCCAGTCCGCTGTAAGGACAGGTCTGCTTGCTAAAGAAAGGGGCGGGGCCATCTTCGTTCAGGCCGGAACCGGATCCCATGTCATAATCCCCGTCATTGTCTATCGCTAGCGGTAACGTGCCGGAAAAAACGCTCAGGTTATCGGCAACGACATCAGGAGGAAGTCTGAAGACTATTTTCAGGGCGGACAGACTGAGTTTGTTAATGTTCTGCGCCGCTTCACTAATTTGGTTACTTAAAACACCGGTAGACAGGGCATCATCGGTGAACAGATTGATCACCAGCTTACTGCCTTCATAAATTCGTCCGCAGTAAGTAGGGTTGAACCCAATCTCTACCCAGCTCGCCAGTGAATTGTCACAGATATTCAGGGCTTTGTTCTTCAGCTCCCATTTGTTCGTCCAGCTGACGTTTTCGGTAAAATCAGCATGGCGTACCTCAGGTTCTGCCAGATCAGCTGTTTCATAACCGGCCGTATGGGCCGAAAGCTCATAAAGGGCATCTTCCACTCCCGCCTCAGCCGCGAAATAGGCTTTGTCCGAAGCCTCAATCTGGTGTGATGACCTGAGTGCCCGGATCACCAGTTCATTGACTGTTGTGGTAATCGTGACCAGAAGAAGCAGTAAACCGATGGACAGGGCAAGGGAAACACCTTTGTTGTCGGACTTAAATTCCATCATCGGCAATCTGAATTAATTTCGTTGTAGTTTCGTGTCGTGATAGTTGAAGTCAGAGTGATCGAAGGAACACGGGCAACGTTGGTTGTATCGACCAGCTTCGGGTTGGCTTCCGCCGTCATCTGAATGGTGACATTCGGCTGGATCTGCACGTCGTCCATATTGTAAGCCTTCCATGGGTCGTCTTTGGGCGACACGATAAACTGAAGATTGACGATGTTCAGAGCGTTTGGCGAAATATCAACGAATCCGTGATCGTCATCCACCGTATCGGCAAATCCGAAACAGTTGACCTCGTAAATATCATCGTCGAGCGGTGTATTCCTGGTGCATGGGTAATCAGGGTCGCAAAGCCAGGTGTCAGTCAGGCCGTCAGCTTCACGCGCGTCGGACTTTGTAGCAAGACAGCCCGCTTCCGAAGCCGCGGCGCCATTATAAGAGTCATTCCGGTTAATATGGTCTTCACCAAAATCCCGACCTTCCATTTTAACAATGCTGACCTTACCGATCAGTTCCCCGTCCACGTTCCGCTCAATCCGCTTGATCATGGTGCGGCGGTTTCCCGCGAGATTGATGAGGAAAAGCTTGTTCTCAATAGCGCGCACGGCGGCGGGATTCAGGGTGGCCGCAACAATATTGGCTTCCATGTCAGCATTCCTTGAGCCGATACTCTCGTTGTCGTTATCGTAGAAAAAAGAACTGTAAACACAGTAATTATCACTGTAATTGCCGCCGCCATTCAAAGATATAAGAACATTCTGATTAAAATATTGTTCATAGTCGATTGCGCTCTGACGCACTTCCCGCACAATCTTCTCCATCAAAAAGCGCGCCTCTTCATAAACCAGATTACCAGCTTTCAGGTCACGCGAGGCGCTCATATAATTCAGGTAGATCCTTCCGCCGAAAAGCGCCAGCATAGTCAGAATCGTCAGAGCTATCATCAGCTCAATAATGGTAAAGCCCGCGGCACGGCGATGTAAAAAGAATTTTCTCATATTTAACTTGCCAGGTCTTCGCGACCCAGATGGTCGGTAATAATAGTCTTAAGTTCAGCAGTGTGAGAGGCGCCACGTTCCCAGCCCACAACAGAAGTCACGCGCATTCGATTAAGCTCATCCCTAGATGCAGCGGTCCATTCTATCAGTGTATCAATTGAAGGATTGAGAGCGACAGGCTGATTTTCAAGATACTCAATGACTATGTAGCGGGTAAAAGGCGCGGGCCTGACAAAAGTTCCGATAGGACTGGCCACGCCCGCCTTCATATGATTATAAAAGTCAGGATCATTGGCCGGATCACCGTCGCCATCAGAATCCACGTTCAGAGAATCGACGTCCGCCAGTGACAGGTCGGTCAAATCCAGGTCATTCCCGGGAATACCATCCAGGTCGGAGTCGGCTAAGACATTTTCATCAGCCAGCTGAAGCCGCCAGCTGCCCTCAGGCGCGTGTTTATACACAATATAGACACCGGGAGGAATAGGATTGCTTCCGTCACATGGGACTCCCGCGCCCGGATCATGATTCCAGCACTGTCTTCTTTTGTCGCTGTAATACAGCCAGTTGGTATCCCGGATATTCCGCACCGCCTCAATGCCTTCGCGGGCGATATTGATGGCGATCACGCGGTTTTTGGCATTTGTCAGATTGCGCATGGAATTCAGAATGACCGTGCTGGCAACCGTGATGCCGATAGCCAGCACCGAAAGCGCGACAATCGTCTCTGCCAAGGTCTCTCCTCTGATGTTGAATTTTTTTCTCATTCTGTTTCTTTTTCAATTTCAGGGAATCCGGCAATACGGTTGATATGAACGTACTGAGAAGGGATTCCGGGGTCAGCCTGGGCCCGTCTGAACCTGAGATAAAAGTCATTCAGTATCACCAGATTATCCGCGTCTAAGGGGTGGTCGTTTACCGCGATCGTGGCGTCTGCCAGCGGAGGTCTGAAAATAATGACCGCTTCGTCATCCGTGTTTCCGCCTATGACTGTGTGGTCAGGCAGATTTTGATCAACGGACAGGCTCAAAAAGTCCGCGTCAATCGGCAAAAAATACTCTTCCTCAATCAGATCGGAGTTGCATCCGCCCGTTTCATCATATTGGTTGGCCGTGATTTTATTCACGGCTTCAATATTGGCAAAAAGCACGAAGCGGGACAGCCCCGGCTCATCACTGCGCGAAATATATACTCCGTAACCTTCTTCGGGGATATAATTTTCATTTCCCACGTTACATTCGTCATAAACCGCGCGGCTGCTGATCGCGTAGTTTCGGGCGGTCTGGATCATCGAAAGCACTTTAAAAACCGAATCGTTATACCTGACCTGTGCTCGTTGGCTCTGGTAAGCATTGGTGCCGATACTGGCTACAATAGAAATGATAATGATTACCACCAGCAGTTCGATTACGGTAAAACCCTTTGGAAAGAATCTATTTTGTTTCACCTTTTAAAATTTGTTTGGTTATTTGTTTGGAATGTTCCACGCCCGGTTGATTGAAAGCGTCAACTTTGTAAAGAAGACCGAGTAAGGCGATCTGAAATTCAAAAAGCATAAAGAGGGCGCCAATCGATCTGGCATCAACTTTTGGCACTTCAATCGTGACATTCGGATGCCCGCGTTTGGTGAGAGCCTGAGCGGTTCCCTGGTAAGCCGCATCCATGACCTGGCTAAACCTTTTTCCGTTCAAAAAGCCGATTTCCTCCGGAAGCATATTGCCGGCCTTTGGGTCCGCGGCATGTCTGAGGAGGCGCATAAAAATAAAGAACTTATTGTTAGGCCCGTCATTATAAAGCTGAAGCTGTGAATGCTGGTCAGTGGTGCCAAGGGCATTAATGGGGGTGGGGCCGGCGCCGCGATTTTTGCCAATGCTTTCGGCCAATAACTGCCGGTACCAGTCGCCCATGCGGAACAGATAATTGGAGTAAGGCATAAGAACCGTCATGGATTTGCCCTTCTTTTTGTCCAGTAAAAACTGGGCCGCCGACAGCGCCAGAGCGGGATTGCCAACGCCTTTTCCTCGTTTAATTGCCTCGCGCATTTCGCGCGCGCCTTTTAAAAGACTGCCGACGTCTATGCCGGCCAGCGCGCAGGGGAGCAGGCCCACATTAGTAAGCACCGAAAAACGTCCGCCGATTTTGGGCGGAATGTCGAAAGCGGTAATGCCTTCCTCTTTGGCAATCTTCCGAAGCAGGCCGCCTTTCGGGTCAGTCACAAAGACCAGATGCTTTTGGTAATTCTTCGCGAATTTCTTCACAAGCATTTCCTTAACCAGGCCGTACTGAATCATAGGTTCAGTTGTAGTGCCGGATTTTGAGATCACCACAAAAAGTGTCTTTGACAGATTCAGGTTTTTGAGTAGTTCGGAGGTGTAGGCCGGATCTATGTTATCGAGGACGTAGAGCTTTGGCCCCTTCGAAAATTCGCTCTTCAGAGCGTCACGGATGGCAATGGCTCCGAGCGCTGAGCCACCAATGCCCAGTACCACAATATTTTTCCAGCCGTACTTTTCCTGTTCCTTCACATATTTTTTGATTTTTTTCAGATTAGCCACGGAATCGGGCAAAGACAAAAAAGCGTATCCCGGCCGGGCCTTCAGGCTGAAAACCTTTTGCACAAGGGGTTGTTTTCTTTCGCAAAAACTTCTGAAGCGCGCCTCGGAAAAGCCATGACGGCGACCAACTTTGACCAGATTTTCAATTTGAAGGCTAAGCATTAAGAAGTTTTAAGAAAATACTTTACGATTTCTTCCGTTTTATTAATACCGGCAGGCAGATCGCCCATAAATTTCAGTACCTGATAACGTTCGTACCCCAGACTCTCAAGGGCCAGTACGGCATCTTCATGGACAGCGCCGCTCCGTTTATCACCCCGCGCAGAAACGGTAATCGTTGGTTCAACCTTATTTTTAAGCTCAAGACAAAGCCGTTCGGCAGTTTTTTTACCGAGCCCCTTTATTTTGGTGAGCAGGCCGATGTCTTCGGAAACAATGGCGTTCTTTGTCATCGAAATAGGCGTGGCAAGTACGTCCATGGCCATCTTCGGGCCAATCCCCGATACGTTCAGAAGCTGTGTGAAAAACTTCAGTTCCTCTTTTTTTAAAAAACCGTATAGGCTGATGTCATCTTCACGGACGGCGGTATGAATATAGAGCTGAACCTTGTTATCCGCTTTCGCTTCCGTGAGCAGATCGGCAGTTACAAAAACACGGTAACCGATGCCTCCGGCAAGAACAGTCAGCGTTTTTTCGTATTTGTCGATGATGAGGCCGGAAAGGTAGGCAATCATATATTTATTTTATTAAAATAATACTAGCACATGAGGCGTCAGCCCCGCAACAAGGTTTTTTGTTATTATTAAGCCCAAAACCCTTGTATTTTAGGCTGTTTTTTGGTATAATAATAAGAATTATTGAACCTAAGAATTCTTGTTTCCATTAAGTTCCAAAAAACGGCTTCTGTCTGCTATTCTGGCCATGGCCATATTGACCCCCTGTCTGACTTTAGCCGAAAACAATGGCTACAACTTTACGGATATCGACATTCCAATCGAGCCTGTTTATGACGACGGAAGTGCCAGATACAGCGAAACCCTCTGGGACGTCACGGACGTAGGTGTTTTTGATGAAAAAGGTTATCAGGTCACGGAATTTGAACCGAGCGTGCCGCGTCCGGTGGAAAGAGGCGAAGAAGAACTGCCGGCCGTGCCAGAAACACCTGATTCTTTTGAACAGTACCGCCAGAGTCTGATTACGAGCTGGGGCGGAAAGAGGTCCTTTGCTGAACAGCGGCTTAGCGGCGTGGAAGAGAATCTGGAAGAACAGAAAAAACGTTTTGAAGAACTCGGAAAAGAGATCGAACTTGCCGAAGAAAAGCTGGTGCCTATCCGTGAGCAGGTGAACGAACTTCAGGGGCAGATCGACGTGATCAACAACCAGATCCGCATGACTAAGGAAAAGATGACCAATGTGGAGGTTATGATTGCCGAAAAGAAGATTGAGATCAAAGACGCCATGCTCTTTCTGCAGCGCTCCGAAGTTGAACTGGGCATTCAGAAGAAAGTGGTGCTGGATTACGTGAAACTGCTTTATCAGGAAGAGAACCGGTTTTTTGATCTTTATGACGACGGTTCCAGCACACTGAAACTATTGCTGGCCGACAGCTCCATCAGCGAGAATCTTCTGGGGCAGGAATACTTTAAGATCATGGAAGAAACCGGCCGTCAGGTTTTTTATAACATGGACCGCAAACGTCAGGAACTTCTGGAAAAACAGGACGATATTTTAAGACAACAGGCGGATCTGGACTTTTTGTATGAAGCGCTGGCCAAAGAAAAGCGCAATTACGAAGAAACCAGGCTGGCTAAAAAAACACTGCTCGACGAAACGCAGGGCGAAGAGGAAAAGTATCAGCTTCTTCTGGAACAGTCACAGCAGCAGCAGCTGGAAGCCGCGATTGCCGTTCAGAACCTGCAAGACAACATTGAACTGATTGAAAGTAAATTGGATTTACTGGATGACGGTCTGGAAGAAGTGCAGCAAGCGGAAGTGCCGGACGATTTTAAGAGCTTACAGCAAACTGAGGAGACCCTCGATATGATTTACACCATCGAAGGCCGGTCGGAGGAAGATATCATCAAATCCGCAAAAAAACCCTTTATATGGCCTGTTTCGCCCAACAAGCTCACGGCTTTATTCCACGATCCGACTTATCCGAAAAAGTGGGGGATTCACCAGGCTATTGATATTCGCGCCAAACAGTTTACCGAAATAAGGGCGCCGGCCAACGCGTATGTCTTTCAGACCAAAGATAACGGAAACGGCTATAATTACATCGTTCTGGCCCATAAGAACAATCTGGTCACGGTTTACGGTCATGTGTCCGAAATAATGGTCACCCCCGGAACCATAGTGCGCAAAGGCGAGGTGATCGGCTTATCGGGCGGAACTCCCGGAACCAAAGGCGCCGGCCTGCAGACCACCGGCCCTCATCTGCACTTCGAAGTCTGGTACAAAGGCGAAGCGGTGAATCCTCTCAATTATCTTCCGCTTAGCGAAATGCCCATCGAATACGTGCCCGACGAGTTTTTAAGTGAGCTTAAGTAGAAGGGGTCGGGGTACCCCTTTTGAGGTAGGAAATTCTGATGCACAAGCTTTGTGCAAAGTATGTGCAAAGTATGTGCAAGATCTGTGCAACAGAATTCACAGGGGTAAACAGGTATACCCAGGGGGCGGGCTCAGCATATGTCAAAAAAGCCGATGTTCAATTTTTGACCATATTTTTACCATATTTTGAACATCGCATTTTTTGATATGACTGACTTCCTGATTTTACTGATTATAAACCATAACGACATATTCGCCTTTAATATTCTCCGGTAATTTATCCATAACTTCCTGCAGCGTGCCACGGTAATAGGTTTCGTAAATTTTGGTCAGTTCTTTCGCCACCACCACGCGCGCATCCGCATTCAAAAACTCCCCCAGTTGTTCCAGGGTCTTTCGCAATCTATGAGGGGATTCATAAAACACTACCGTATACTCCGATTCAGCGATTTTTTTAAATATTGTCTGACGTCCTTTTTTCACAGGCAGAAAGCCCAGATATAAATACTTATCCGTCGGCAGGCCGCTGGCACACAGAGCGGTAATCACAGCAGACGCCCCGGGAATTGGTACTACCTGAACACCTGCCTCCAAAGCCGCCTGCACCAGAACATAACCGGGGTCCGAAATCCCCGGCGTGCCGGCGTCCGAAACCAGCGCCACATCTTTCCCGTCTTCCAGATAAGCCATGATCTTATCGACTTTTGCCTGGCCGCTATGTGAATGAAACGAAAGTTTTGGCGTGTCGATTTTATAATGTGAAAGCAGAATTCCCGTGTGCCTTGTATCTTCGCAGGCCACTAAATCCACGTTTTCCAAAACTTCCTTGGCCCGAAAAGTAAGATCGGCCAGATTACCAATGGGTGTAGCAACAATGTACAGTTTGCCATTTTCCGCCTGTGAAAAATTTTCAGTCTTCAATTTTCAGTCTTCAGTTACTCATAAGATGCATATGAACATGAAAGATGATCTGGCCGCCCCCCCGCCCAACATGAAACTGAAGCTGGTGTCCGTTGAAACCCTTTTCTTTGGCTAAATCACGGGCAAAAAGCATCATGCGGCCGATCAGCGCGTCATCCTCCTCCGTTTCGTTCAACTCGTTCATACTGGGAATATGTTTTCGCGGAATAATTAAAATATGATGCCTGGCGCGCGGGTTGATGTCGTTAAAGGCGACGAACTCCTCACTCTCGGATACCATATCGGCCGGTATTTCTTTAGCGGCAATCTTACAAAATAAACAGTCTTCCATCATTGAATGATTAATGTTTAATGATTAATGTTAGTGTTTCGAGTTTCGAACTTCGAGTTTTTATTAATAATACGTTCAATGTTTTCAATGGGCTGCGCGCCAATCAGCACCGTGTTATTCACTAAAATAGTCGGTTTCTGCTGAATCTGACGCGCTTCGCTGTAGGCTATATCCTGGCCGATCCGCTCGTCGAATTCATCGGAACCGAGGCAATTTCTGAACTCAAGAAGGGGCAGCTGAAGTTCCTGCCCGATCAAATCCACTTCCCGCTTACTCAGTTCTTCCGCGGCGTGCATTTTATAAATCAGATCCCAGAAGCGATCGTACCTGGCCGCGCAATGCGCGCCGCGGGCGGCATAAAGTTCGCCTTCACTCTCTCTGTCGGGAACCAGGTATAAATACAGTTCGACTTCGGAATTGTTCGCGTATTTTTCCACAACATGAGGCAGAACATTCTGGCCGAAAAGATCGCATGCGCGGCATCCGAAAGTGTTGAAAATCTCGATTTTAACCTTCCCCCTTTCGGCGGGAGAAATGGCCGGTCCGACGGGTTCAATGATCGTCTGGAAAGCGGGAGTCGGGACATTCTGAATGATAGTCACAGGCGTGCCGGTTTTTCCGAGCAGTATCAAAAAGGCTAAAACTGCTGTCAAAAATGTGGAAGAATAAAGAGTTTTCATCAAAGTTAATCGTATCAATTAGGCTTCCTGATGACAAGATTTCTTGTTATAATCCACGCAGCACCTAACAGGCCAGTAATTGGAATCTAATCATGACAAAAAAGGGGACGTTACCAAAAAGCCATCCGAGGTCGAAACGGTTGAACGCCTGATTACAAGAAAGAAGACGGAAAAAGAAGCTGAGGGTCGTGAAGCCGTTCTTCAGAAAGCCGAAGGCGTCCAGACCGAGGTGGCCGACGTTATGGCAGGCGTGGAAGCGCCAAAGGAGGGCGTTTCCGATAAGAAGGGGGAAACAGGTGAAAGACGCGACATCACCGGCGGCGCTCAGCAAACGCAGGACCAGAAAGCCCAGGCGGCGGCCGCTTTTGCCGCGCGCCGAGGTCTGCCCACACAGGAGATCATGATCAAAAAGATCCGCGCGGCCATTACTGAGCAGATTAAACTTGAGCTCAGAAAAGCCAAAACTCTCGAAAAGAACCTGGCCGCCGGCTCCGCTCAGGAATATAGCAGCGCTATCGCCAAAGTCCGTCGTTTGCAGGAGGCCCTGAAATCCCTTTTAACCAGCACCTTTGAAGCCATCAAATCCCTCTACTTCAAATACTTCAGTCCGGACGGGCACAGAAAACCGATGGATGAGGTTTAGCCCTT
>JAHJFD010000015.1 GCA_018825145.1 Patescibacteria group bacterium | reverse complement strand
TCCTTCAGGCTGTGATAAAGTGATGTCATAGAGGATATTGGTTAAAAGCAGAGAGTTTGCATCTCCACTTTACCCCTATCCTCTTTAAAAGTTCACGAATGTACTTTCTGAGGTGGTAACGATCTGTGTACCCAGAAACTTTTTGTTTGCATTTCCGAATTGACTTTTGACCTGAAAGACTTTAGGCTGTTTGGGCTAATTAAGGTAAAAGACATGCTTAGTAAAGGAAATCAGAGAAAGCGCCACAAAAGACACGGATTTCAGGCGCGCATGGCAACCAAAGGCGGCGCCAAGGTTATAAACCGCCGCAGAAGTAAGGGGCGAAAACGCCTGAGTGCTTAATAATGCTAAATCAGAAAAACAGGATTTCAAATCGGCATCTCATAGATAAGCTCAATAAAGAAGGCAAAGCATATAAGACGTCCCACTTCGTTTTTAAATTCCTGCCGTCCGTTTCGGATGACTCAAAATTCGCCGCCGTTGTAAGTAAAAAAGTCGCCACAAAAGCCGTTAAACGAAACAGGCTTCGCAGGCAGATAACCGAAAGCCTCCGGCTGAATCTGGACACCCTGAAAAAGCCTATTGTCTGCCTGGTGATTCTAAAGAAAGGGAGTCCGGACGAACTGGAATACAGCCTGATCGAATCCCATATCAAAGAATTCTTTAACCAACTTTCCGACAATGTCTAAATACTCCCGAATCATCTTCTTTGTCCTCGCCTTTTTGTTGGTCTGGTCTTTTCTGAATCCTAAAAACAGCACTAAGAACACAGATGACGTGATTCTCGAAGCTAAATCAAAAATCGCTATAGGTTCGCCGGTCGTGATAACCGTAAAAAACAACAGCGGCTCAGATCTGACAATCCCCGTGAATTGCCCCAAAAACCCCTTAATCGTGGAGCGTTATATGAACGGGGAATGGTCCCCGATCGGGGCGGAAAGCAGTGCGTGTAAAGCTGAAGACATTACTATTGCCGCCGGAAAAAAACAACAGCTCAGTTACACCCCATGGAATCAGGGCCTTTTTGACGAAATCGGACGTTATCGGATCTCCCTGGAACAGACAATCGATGAAAAAACAAAGAGCTACGCGAAAGAGCTCGAGATCACTTCCCCGGGCATTTTCCGGACTTTGTGGTCGGAAGGTCTTTACAAGCCGATCTTCAACACGCTCATCTTCCTGATCTCCTTTATGCCGAACCACAGTTTAGGTTTGGCCATCATCATGCTGACTTTTATTATCAAACTTATTCTGCTGGCACCAAACCATAAAGCCCTTAAAGCCCAGAAGGCTATGCAGAAAGTACAGCCACAGCTGGATGCCCTCAAAAAAAAGTATAAGGAAAACCCCCAAAAACTGGCAGAAGAGACGATGAACATCTGGAAGAAGTATAAAGTGAACCCCATGAGCAGCTGTCTGCCAATGCTCATTCAGTTTCCGGTTCTTATCGCTCTGTTTTACGTGGTAAAGAATGGTCTGGATTTCATCAACCCCCAATTCCTATACAGCAGTCTTCAGGGGTTTGACACCTCTTTGATTAATCCTGTCTTTTTGGGATTAATTGATCTGACCAAAGTGAACATTCTGGCCCTGCCTATTATTGTAGGCTTATTGCAGTTCGGCCAGATGCGCCTGACATTGGGAAAAGGTATCAAAAGCGCACCGGAAGGCAGTCCCGCGCCAATGATGAACAAAACGATGATCTATTTTATGCCTATTTTAATCGCCTTTTTTACAGCAAGTCTGCCTGCCGCTGTCGGTTTCTACTGGGGGGCTTCGACCATTTTTGGCATCGGACAGCAAATCATTGTAAACCGATCCAAAGATTAATCATTTGCGGCCAAAAATAATTCATTGTAGACTAACTTTTGTATGGAACTAGTCATCAAAGAAACGTTGGAAAAAATCCTGGAGGTCATGAAAGTGCCTTTTTCAGGTGTTAAAGTGAGCAAGGAAGGTGAAAAGAGTTATTACGTTGCTATCGAAACCTCAAGCTCAAACCTGCTCATCGGGTGGCACGGAGAAACCATAGCCGCCCTTCAGCATATGCTTAAATGTATTCTGTGGAAGCAAAAAATCGGAAGCGACACTCAAATCATTCTGGATGTGGATGGTTACAAGAAAAG
>JAHJFD010000014.1 GCA_018825145.1 Patescibacteria group bacterium | reverse complement strand
TTTTTGGCCGCCGGCGCTCCCAAATCCCCGCCGCATATGTTTACCACCCGGTAAGGGAGTCCGAGCTCAGACAGAATTTCTTCTTCAATGCTCAGCAAAAAATCATGCTCCTTCAATGACTGGCTTGGATGGCAGAAAGAAAACATCTCAAGCTTATCAAACTGGTGCACGCGCAGAATGCCTTTGGTGTCTTTTCCGTAACTGCCGGCCTCGCGCCGGAAACAGGAGGAAAAACCGATATAGCGCTTGGGGAGATTATCGATATCGGTAATTGGTTTGAACATATGCAGGCCGGCCATCGGGACTTCGGACGTGCCGACCAGATAAAGGTCGTCGCCCTCGGGATTTTTTTCGTGAGACGGGTTGACGGTGTAAATCTCGTTTTTGTCCGCCGGAAAAAAGCCCGTGGCATACATCATCTCTTCCTTCACCAGCATCGGCACGGTGACAGGCGTAAAGCCGGCTTCCGTGAATTTCCGCAGTAACCACTGGATCAGCGCGAATTCCAGCAATACAGCTTCGTTTTTCAGGTAGTAAAATCTGGCCCCGCTGGTTTTGGCCCCGGTTTCCATATCGATTAGATCCAGCTTTTCCCCCAGGGCGATATGGTCGAGCGGCTCAAAAGCAAATTTGGGAATTTTGCCGACTGTCTTAATGACCTCATTATCTGCGTCGTCCGCGCCCTCAGGAACTGATTCATCAGGCGGGTTGGGAATGGCTAAACAAAGCTCCTTTAGCTGAACACTAATTTTGTTCAATTCGGCCTCTGACGCGTCGAGTTTCTCACCAAGTTCTTTCATCTCTCTGATTTTCGCTCCACGCTCCTTATCAGCCAGTTTCGGAATCGCTTTCGATACCTCATTCTTCTCCGCCCGCATCTTTTCCACTTCCCGGATCAGCGTGCGGTGCTTTTCATCCAATGCCAGAACCTTATTTACATCAATATCGGCCCGCTTCTTTTTAAAGCCGGCTTCGTATTCCGCCCTGTTTTCTCTCAGTTTTTTCAGATCAATCATAATTCCTTTTTTACGCTGAATAGCTTAGCGAAAAAGTCTTCCTTCCGCAACTGCCCCTTTTTTTGGTATATGCGTTTTATATATACGTTATATATACAATCGTATATACGATTCGAATATTGCAAAAAAATACATGCCTGTCCTGACTCTGTAAAATTTGCCACTCAGGGTTTTTTACCCCGAAACCCGTAACAGCTTTACTTTATCCCGTCCGCCGCTCACTATAGTCACCTCGGAAGCGCCGAGCGCTTTTCGCAAAAACCTGCACAGTTCTTCATTGGCCGCTCCTTTTACCGGCGCGGCATGCACCCGGATTTTGTAAGTTCCGTCTTCCATTTGCTCCGCGATTTCGGTTTTGGGAGATTTGGTGATGACTTTGACCCGAATATACAAGGGGGACTTTGCGGCCAATGACGCCCGAAGTTGATCAAAAAATGTGTTCATCATTCATAAATTGATGATCGATGGCCGATCTCGAGAATTTCGAGCCTCGAAGCCTTATAATTTACTGCGACAATGACCCTCCAATTTTTTGCCACCTTGAATCGAAAATATCCTTGCCTGTCCTTGAGCGGAATAGCAAATTTAAGGGGATTATCAGCTGATTCCCAGTACTTGATTTTTTTTAGAATATTCTTAGCGGTTGAATTATCGAGCTTTTTTAGGCTATTAAGGCCTGATTCAGTAAATTCAAATTCCATACCACTTGAGGATTATAAACCGTATTCCCCGAGGACTTTATTCAATGGTATGCGTTTCGTTGTTTTTTTGATTTTATCCATTCTTGTCAAAAAATTTGGATTACTGGATTCAATGGATTCGATCAGTTCAGAAAGCATATCATCTGCGATAAGATAACCAAGTGACTTACCATTTTTGGTCACACGAACAAGTCCTTTGTCGAAATACTTAGTAATATTTTTTTGGGCCTCACGTACGGGCACCAGTTCTTCGCCTAAAATGAAAGGCATATTTTTATTTTTTGTTTCCATTGATGTATTTGATGTTGAATTAATCATTTTCATTATACATTATGGGGAACAAATAGTAAACAATAAATTATACAATTGCAAGGCAATTAGTATTGCAAAAATATAATTATATGTCAAGCATATTAACTCAGAATAAGTGCTTTTTGCGCCATTTCTCGATTTCCGCGTGATTTCCGCCCAACAGCACTTCCGGCACTTTCATGCCACGGAATTCGGCGGGCTTGGTGTAGTGGGGGTACTCTTTTTTGCGGTCGAGCCGTTTGGAAAAAGTTTCTTCCTGATGGGACTCCTCATTCCCCAGAACCCCGGGTACTAACCTACTCATCACGTCAATAAACACCATAGCCGGTAGTTCACCGCCCGAAAG
>JAHJFD010000013.1 GCA_018825145.1 Patescibacteria group bacterium | reverse complement strand
ATTTGTTCCACAATCTGGACTTTCATCTGATAGTAAAGATAAGAGGGTGTTCTGAGGGCCATGGCACAGGGCATTACAAATAAGCCACTATGCTCTGCTTCTGAAAGAAAAGTGTAAACCTAATTGCTGCAATCTTAACAATTTTGTCAACAAGAATATTGCCACTGATGCTCAGGATTCTATTCTTGGAAAAATAATCTCCGCCTCCCCTAATCCTTTCCACTCAGTCATCACACCCCAACCATCCTCCTTCTCACGATCAATTGCGAGTGGCAGGCCGAGTTGCTTGCGGATTTTTTGGCTGGTTTCCGGAATAAACGGGCTGATCAGAATGCTGATATGCCGTAATACCTCAAGCAGATTACTTAAAACAGCCCTCCCCTTCTCCGAATCGCTCTTCACAAGGCTCCATGGCTTTTCCTCCTCCATCATTTTATTGGCGAAATCAACGAGGCGCCATATGTGGAAAATGGCTTCATGAAGGTTAAAATGATCCATATCTTCCACATACTTCTTCCATGTTTCATCCACCTTCTTCTTGTAAAGTTCAAAATGCCGGTCAAAAGCAAATTCGTTTATCTGATTCCTGGTGATCAGAGTATGGACACGGTTGACCAGGTTCCCCAGATTATTGGCCAGATCTGAGTTATAGCGTTCCACAAAAAGCTGGTCGCTGAAGTCTCCGTCCCGGCCCGTAGGAATTTCCCTGAGAAGGTAATAACGGAGCGCGTCAGGACCATATCTTTCAGCCATCCCTACCGGATCCACCACATTTCCCAGGGTTTTGCTCATCTTATCACCGTTATGCGTGATAAAGCCGTGAATCAGAATCGACTTGGGCAATGGCACGTCCGCGGAAAGCAGCATCCCGATCCAGATGCCCGCGTGAAAACGCACGATATCTTTGCCTATCACATGAACGTCGGCGGGCCAGTATTTCTTATACAAAGCACCCTCATCCGCGTAACCAAGGGCCGAAATATAGTTGGTCAGAGCGTCGCACCACACGTACATCACCTGACTTTCATCATCGGGGACATCAACCCCCCATGACAGAACATCGCGCGGGCGGCTGAAACTGACGTCATGCAGGCCATCCTTAGCAACATTCAGGAATTCTGTCTGGCGGTTTTCAGGAAGAAGCTTAAGCGTGCCGTTTTCAATGAGCTCAACAATCCGGTCGCTGTATCTGGAAAGCCTGAAGAAATAGTTTTCCTCTTTAAGCGGCGCCGGCGGACGCTTGTGAATCGGGCAGTTGCCGTCCTGAAGCTCTGTTTCTTTCATAAAAGTCTCGCAGCCTTCGCAGTAAAGACCTTCATATTCTTTTTTATAGATGTCATCTTTCTCCACCAGTTTCTTCCAGAGCTTTTGGCATGCCGGCCAGTGGCGCTCGCGGTCGGTCGTCTGAATAAAATCATCGTAAGAAAGTTCCAGCAAACCCTTAAGCGCTTTAAAGTGCTCCGCGTTTTTATCCACCAGCGCCCGAATTTCAACACCCTTATTTTTAGCAGTATTAACGATTTTCACTCCGTGCTCATCGGTGCCTGTCAGAAAATAAGTATCCAGTCCCATAAGGCGCTTATAACGCGCGATGGCGTCCGCCTGAATAAACTCCAGCGCGTGACCGAGGTGTGGCGGTGCGTTCACATAAGCGATCGCGGTGGTGATGTAGAACTTTTTCCGGGAAGGCATTTTAAGTGGTGGCTCTGAAAATAAGATTGATAATATTAGTGACCAGCGCGTAAGCCAGAATAACGATAGCCAGACCAAAAGCGGCATTTTTGATCACCCCGGTCGCTTTCTCTTTTTGTTCAGAATCACCCGCAGAGGTCACTAAGCGGATACCCCCCCAAATTAGCATCAGAACGGCAACGGAACCGGAAGCGAACAGAATCAGGTTGACCAGAAAATTGATGGCATTGATTACCTTATTCTCGGCAGAAACTGCGCCGGTCTGTCCGCCGGGCAGATTTTCGGGACGGTATACGTCTTTCCTGAAGTCCTCGAGCGTCAGGCCAAAAGCAGAAGCCGCGGTCAGCGGTAAGAGCAGAGCAACACCCAGAATGAAATAAAAACGGCGCTTCATAGGCTATATAAATCGGAAAAAATCAATATCGGTGACACCCTTAACGATAGCAAATGCCAGGGCGACAATGGCAAAACCGATCAGGGAAAAATACAACATCGATTTTGCTTTGGTTAACCTTTCGTCATCCCCCTGAGATATAATAAACATCACACCCGAAACCGTCAAAGCCACAAATACCCCGACCCAGGCAAAGCGGAACAGCTGACGGATGATCTGCGGGAGAAAATCGGTCACAATGTCTCCTTCAGGAACCACTCCCGGTCTTTCCGGGGAAATCATAATACGACGAACCTTGCCAATCGCTTCGTTTGCCGAATCGTGAGCATCGATGAATGTATTATTTGCAACCACATACGGAAGAGTTCCAGCGACGCCTTCCTGAACGCGAATACTCTCATCAGCCTCTAGACCGGTGAAAAAGTCGGCCTTGTCTTTTGCAATTTCCATGGCGGCAAGCGCGTAATCTTTTCTACTGCTCGTTTTGGAAAGAGCGCTTACCTGAGTGTTGAGGTTCTCGATGGCCGCCTTCACATCGTACTGATTGCTTTCCATGGAATCAATAAGGGCATCAACCTCTTTTTCGGCCCGGTCACTGGCATTCCCAACACCCGCAGCCGAAAGCTCCTGAGTATAATCGCTGATGGCATCATCGCGGTTCAGAGCCAGAACCTGCGACGATAACGACATAAATATAATCGCCCCCGTTAAAATCCCGATTGTTTTCCTTATGTTTTTCATATTAAGAAATTCTGATACTGGTTACAATCGCCACAAT
>JAHJFD010000012.1 GCA_018825145.1 Patescibacteria group bacterium | reverse complement strand
TGAGCTACAGGCCCGCACAGGGCTAATTTAGCACGAATTGAACCAACGACCAATCCCGCCTTGGCGGGACTGCTCTAACCACTGAGCTACAGGCCCGCACAGGGCTAATTTAGCACGAATTGAACCAACGACCAATCCCGCAATAATTTAGCATAGTTTTTTTGTGACGACTACCCTCATGCGGCCTTTTGATACACTTCCACTCCCTCCTGTCGCAGAGCGGCAACGCGTGCGGCGTTCATTTTCATTTCACCAACGCTGAAGTGGTTTGCGTCTCCGGAAAGACCGATGGGTAATTTGCCGCCGACAAAACCTTCCGCCCACATAAATTTTTGGGCCTTTTCCCAGTTTTCGGGCAGGTCCACCGCCTGGCCTATTTCGTGAAAGGAAGTTCCGGGAGGTGCGACTCTTGCATCCATTGGTTTTAGTTTTTTGTATAGCTCAAACTGATGTTCATTACTTCGAAAATGTTCACCTACTTTAATGTGTTCACCGGTTTCTTTGGACATGGCTGTATCCGCTCTTTTCAGGCGGGCCATTACACTTTGTTTAAGTCTGATTCTTCTTCCGCCGATTGTACCGTCTACTATCGGTTCCTGAAGAATCTTATCAGGGCTCAGCCATCTTGGATTAACGTAATTGCCTGACCCTTTATCTAAAACAAAGCCATTGGTTCTCATTAGTGCGCGGCATTGGTCAATTGTGTCACATTTAAGAAGATTCTCTTTTGTCCATTTCATGCCATCGAGTCCTTTCGGAAGTGCATTATCGTTTGCCGGAGTAGATGAATTTTCTTCCTTATCTTCTGCTTTATCCTGAGCTTTCATTGGCTCTGCTGTCTTTGTAGTATCGGACTCTTTCTTATTCTGCCTGGTCTTCTCGACATCTTCTTTTAAGCCCCTCAGCTTTCCGGAGATGGCGGCAACGATGAGGCCGAATCGTTTAAGGGCTTCTGTGCCGTCCCATGATTTCAGGCTCTCCCAAAAATCCTTGAATAACTTGCCTATTTCAACTTTATCCTTGGCCTCCTTTAGCTTGTTTTGAGTACCCTGACTGACCCCCTCTGCTGTTGTTTTGGCAGCCTCTGTTTTTTCGGGGGAATTTGTCATTAGGCCAATGTTCTTGAGATTTTAACCGGATTTTACTTCTCTTCCTCGATGCTGATTTTTATGCTGGCATCAACACCTTCCGCTAAATGTATTGTTGCTTTATGTTCACCAAGCTCTTTGATGTGCTCCTTCATGTTAATAGCGCCCTTGTCGACCTCAAGTTTATGCTCTTTTTTCAGGGCAGCCTGAATATCCTTTTCAGAAATGGAGCCATACAGCTTACCGCCTCTTGCCTTTTTCTTAAATATAAGCTCAATCTTAGCCAGTTTTTCGGCAGTTTCTTTAGCGGTAGCGACCAGTTCTTCCATTTTCTTTACTCTTTCTTCCATCCGCTTCTGAGCCAGTTCGATCAGCTTCGGGGTGGCCACATCAGCCAGTTTTTTAGGCAGCAGATAATTCCGGGCATAGCCGTCTTTAACTGTGACAATATCCCATTCGTGGCCAAGGTTCGGTACGCGGGTTTTGAGTATTACTTTCATTTAATATTATTTATTAATTATTAATTATTCCAGTATTAGAATTGTTTGATGATCCAGGCTATAAAGGTGAAGGGATTGGTGCCGTCTTTGAATTTTCTATCCACTTTGGCGTACCAGTCTTTGATGTTACCCAGCCTGTCGCTGATTGTAGCCAGATGATCAAAAGGGGGGTGACTAACCTTTTCTGACAGGGCAGAGTAATAAGTGGGGCTATAAAGGAATATGGCCGGGACCTCTTGGCTGATTATCTTCTGAATATCGTTCAGAGTTTCCTTCCTTTTTTCATCATCCTCCAGTCTGGCCTTTTCCAGCAAGCTGTCCACGACGAAGTTTTTGAACTGCGAGAGGTTGAGCCCGCCTTCTTTTGCCTGTGAGCTGTGCCAGTAAGGATAAGCGTCGAGATTATAACCCAGGTTCTGGCCAAAAATCAATAAATCATAGTCTCTTGTGTTCAGCCGCGTCTGAAAATCTTCATTTTCCAGCACTTCAATGACCACTTCCACTCCTATTTTCTGCCATTGCCTTTGGATTTCCAGAGCGACTTGGCGATATATTTCCGGTTTGCTGCTGGTTATCATTCTTAAGCTTAGCTTTTCGCCATTCTTGTTTTGACGAATGGGCAAAGATACGGCGACTTCATTTTCTTCCTTCCGCTTTTCGAGTTCCGTTTGGTTTTTTGTGGTGGAGGAACCATAAGTGATTGTGATTGAATCGATCAGTTTTTCTTCGCCGCTATAGTCCGTGGCATATACTTCATAGACATTTTCACCTTTATTAAGGCTGTCAAATTTAGTGGCTGCCACATAGCTCCAGCCGGGATCGCCGGGAACATATTTCTGAAGCTCATAGTCATTGATACGGATGCTTTTTGTATTCTTTGGGGCGTTTCCGGTTATTGTGATCGGTTCACTGGTTGTAGCCCAGTCTTTTCCTTCGTTTGGACTGTTAATGTAGGTAACTTCAGCGGTGGAACTGGCGACGTTCGGATTATCTTCGGGCTCTTTCACAACTTTGTCTTTGTTTGGTATCTGCCATTGAGTTTCAAAGAGGGCTCCGTTTGCTTTGGTAACACTATATTGATTAACCCAATTTTCCTGATCAATTTCGAGCAGGGGGGTGTCGATGATTTTCTGCTGTTTGATCGTTTCGATAAGACTTTTCTTGTCGGTTCCCAGCTGAAGAGCAAGCCGGACTTTCGCATCTTTTAGTTTAGCCGCTTCGTTGTTGATGAAAATTGCAACATACTGAGGCAATTGGTAGCGATCCAGAATGAATTTTCCCTTCTTTAGTATCATTTCGGCATTTTCAGACGGAACACTGCGGATGCCTGTCAGGCCGCTCAAATTCTTTTGCAGATCTTCGTATGAAGCAAATACCTTAAACAAGATACTTTCAATATTTGGTGGGCCGTCGTAAAATTCCTGAAAAGCCTCCAGACCGTATTCCGAGTGATCCGCTAACTGGATCTGTGAAACAAATTTGTATCGGCCGGATCCAATGGGCGCGAAATTGAAAGGAGCCGTTTCCAGGATATCGACTGATTCGTTGATAAGTTTGTGTTTTGGAAGTACTCCCGCCATTGTTTTTACAAGAAAAAAGGAATCCGGTTTTTCCAGAAGGAACTCCACGGTTCTTTGATCAATTTTATTGATTTTAATTCCTGAGTAGTCGTTGTAATTCAGAATATTCCCCTTAAACTCGGGATTTTTGATAACATCGTTGTAGGTAAAAAGTACATCATCGGCGGTCACCGGCTCACCGTCATGCCACTTAGCGCCTTCCTTTATCACAAAGGTATACTTCTTTCCGTTAGGGTCAGGTTTTATGTTGGCCAGATCACCCACTATTTCGCCTGTTTCCGGATCGTATCGTGTCAGACCCGAAAAAATGAGCTGTGTAAGATCGTGGGCTATGCTTCCCTGCTGAGCGTAAAGTGGGTTTAATACGCCAACCTGACCAACGGCTCCTTCAGCGTACACTCCGCCTGGAAGATAATTGATTTCAGAATTTTGTTCGTAAAAAGCCTGACCCAGCTGATATGCCGAAATGATTAAAACCAAGCTCAAGAAAACGAGAATGATTTTTTCAATTTTTGTCAGATTATGAAGAAGCTTTTTGATGTTCATTCGGGGGGATCAGAAAGCAAAATGGTTCTATATCTAAACGAAGGCGATTAGCAGGGCATTAGCCATGAATAGAAAGGCAATAAAAATAGTTGCCCGGTAGATAACTTTTTCGGCTCCGCGTTTGACGGACTGGAATGACTGGCCGCCGCCCATTACTGCCGAGAGACCTCCGTCCTTGTTTTGCGCAAGAATGAGGATCATCAGAAGGATGGAAACAACCACCTGAACAATTAGAATAATTTCTTTCATGAGGATCTTTTAAAAAACCAATGCGGATTTTAGCACAGGCGAAAGTAACATTCAACTATCTTTATTCTGTCTCTGGGGGCTTTGTATCAGCTATTGCCATGGAGTCAACTCCATCTGCTTCCGTTTCGGCTGTTTCCGTTTCGGAAGCTGCCGGTATGGTTGAGATATGCGTTTGTCTTCGCTGAATGACCACAGACGGAATCGAGCCTAATTGTTCCAGCCGGAGCCTGTTGGCAATAACAATTTTCTCTATTTCTTCCTGATTCAGGACTCCCAGGCTTTCCAGATAGCTTGTCAGGTCACCCTCATTCCGGGTATCGAGCATGTGACGCTTCATAACGTCATCAACAATGATTTTTGGGAAGAATTCCTCAAGGACAGACCTGATTTGTTCTTCGTTCAAGCCCTCGCATCGAAGAGCATCGCGCAATCGTTTAATGTTTTCCAGATTTGGATCTTTCTTATTTTTGTTTTTCCGATTTTCCAGGTAGGTTTCAAGTTTCTCTTTTACAGCTGCATCTGTCTTGCCTTTGAGGTGATCGTGGAGTGGTTCCAGGACTTTCCCCATAACATCCATGACTGCTTCAACCATGTCTTTACGGCGTTTATCCGGGTGTTTGCCTCTATAGCTTTCTTCAGGTTCGATCATTTTGATGCGATCGTCTCCGAAGTGCCTTGTATAAACGCACTTCAGTCTTCCTCTGGCACTATTACTCGCGTTCGATATGACAGCGCCCCCATTGACGTCTTCCTTGGCCCGATCTTTGTAGATGGCTGAGCTGAAGAGTCCCATGTCTCCTTCGCTGTCGCCTATTCCAAAGCCAACACCGTAGTCCCGGCGCGTCAGACCCTTGGCATATTTGTCTTTTTGCTCAGCCACCCCCATATTACCCCCTTGTTTCCCCGGCTTTTCTTTCCATTCACCAAGGATCTTGCCGTCATCATCTACCTCATAGGTCATTCCCTTTCCAAATCTGACATTCACTTTTTCCAGAATACCCGGCAGCAGGAAGTCCGGTGCCCCTGTGACAACGACGGGTTCAAAACCATGATCCCGGATTATTTGGATTACATCGTGGGTATAGTCATACAGCTCACCTGCTTCCTCCGTTTGCATGAACTCCCTGCCATATGCTTCCAGTTTTTTAATGTTCATGCCGGTAAAGGCCAGCGCGGAGTAGGTCCCCGACCGTTTGATACCCTCTTCGTATTCGATAAGCTGATCATTTCCCCCCATATGAAGTTCTTTTCGGATATCTTCGATGGAGACACCCTGTTCAACTCTTTGTCTTTGAATCTGCCATTTGTTGCAGTAAGAAATGAGCATTTTCAAAAATTGGAGATTGCCGCCATTTCGTACGAATTTTTCCTCCCGTTCCCCCATAAATTTTGCAAAGTCGTGGAGAGTGATGCTGTTTTTGGATTTGGCCTTATTCAGGTTATGATCCCAGTCAAGCAAGCCGAGCACATAGATTCCTGCCTCTCTGGTTTCCTTTACATCCAGGGTTCGATTCGGATGATTGGGGTCAAACTTTACTTCCGTGATGGCCGGGAGGGGTGAATATTTGGCTGTTTTAAATTCAAAAGGCTCGTCTTCCACATCATTTTCCACTTTCCCGCTTTCTTTTCTGGCAAGAAGCGAGCAGACAACCCCTCTCACTCTGGATACTTCCTCTTTGTTGAGACTGGGAAGGGCCTCATGAAGCTTTCCGAGAATCTGGATTTCAGTCAGTACCACTAACTGATTGCTCGTTCTGGCAAGAATATAGTCTTGCGCTCTTGGATCTGATAATTCTTCAGCTAGTAGGCCCATAATTGAGAAAGGGTTATGATTGAGTTTTATTATAATAAAAATACTTGCTTTGTCAAATATTTTGGATTATAATAAGCTCTACAATTTTATGGGGAAAATCATTAACGTCTTACTCAATGTGCTTTTCCCTCCCCGATGTGCTTCCTGTAAAAGGGAGGGGGATTTTATGTGCAAAAATTGTGTTCAGGATTTCAGAATCAGGCCAATCAGAGCCAAATCTACTTGTCCTTCCTCTGAAGAATTCCAATATCTGGATGGGGTTATTTATGGGGCCGACTACGCCGAAAATCCCGGACTGCAGGCGGCCATTACTCAATTTAAGTACAAATTTAATCGCCAGCTGGTTGATTATTTTGCCGAGCTCGTTTGCCGAAAGTTAAAAGAGCTGAGGATGCTTGGCTGGAAGCGGGCCGCTCTGATTCCCGTACCCTTGCATAAAAAACGTCTGAATTACCGCGGTTTTAACCAAGCTGAGCTTATCGCCAGGGCAACGGCCAATCGGTATGGAAAGGATACCCGTGTGCTAAATCCTTTAATGCGCGTTAAAAATACCTCACAACAGGCAAAACTTAATAAAAAGGAAAGGCAACTGAATCTGACTGAGGCCTTTGAGATAGCCGAAGATTTGGAATCGCTTTCCGGTAAGGTGTGTTTTATAGTCGATGATGTGTGCACGACCGGGGCGACTCTTGATAACTGTGCCAGAGTGCTCAAAGAAAACGGTATCAAAAAGGTTTACGGACTTGTCGTGGCCAGGGCCTTTAAGTAGTATGGGGCGGAAGTATGAAAAAGAAAAAAGTTTACGTTCTTGCGCATAATATCCGCTCGCTCCACAATGTGGGGTCGATTTTCCGTACCTGCGACGGTGCGGGCGTGTCAAAGCTTTATTTAACTGGATATTCGGGGGTTCCGCCTCGCAAAGAAATCACCAAAACGGCCTTAGGCGCGGATGACTCAGTGCTATGGGAGTTCCACAAAGATCCGATTTCTGTGGTAAAGATGCTTGAAAAGGACGGTGTACAGATCGTGGCGCTGGAAAAAAACAAGAATAGCAAGGACATTCGCAAATTCAAGCCAAAATACCCTGTCTGCATGATTGTCGGCAATGAGATTGACGGGGTTGAGGAGGCACTTTTGAAGCTTTCGGATCATATTTTGCATATTCCTATGCACGGCAAAAAGGAGTCGCTGAATGTAAGCGTGGCTTTTGGAATTGGGATTTACTTACTTGTTTAGCACCTGAACTTCTTCTCACAGATAGTTTTAACATTACCCCGAACGTTCATATCTATGACGATGTGTGCTTTTTTGGGTTTCACGGATTCTAAAAAGTCGGCAAAGATCACTTCTGTCACGGCTTCATGGAATATTTTGACGTTCCGGAAGGCGTTGATATAAAGCTTAAAAGACTTGAGCTCCAGACATCTTTTATCTGGAATGTATCTGATTGTTACCGTGCCGAAGTCAGGGAAATCCGAGAATGGGCATATGGCGGTGAATTCCGGGGAACTGATCGATATCCATTGTTCTCCGGGGCTGAATTTCTCAAATTTGAAAGTTGTGAGTGGCGCGGTCTTTTGTAGCGCGACCCGTATCTTTCTGAGGTCTTCCTGAGTGTAATCCTTACCTTCCCGGTACAGTTTTTGGCTCATATTTGATGGGATCATTCACTTTGGCAAGCCTGAAGCCTTTTAGCCGTAGTTTGCAGGCGGGGCACAGGCCGCAGGCAAGCTTGCGTCCTTCGTAACAGGTATGAGTGTACTTAAGAAGCTCCAGACTGCCAAGTTTTTGCATCATACGCACCGTTTCAGCCTTATCGATGAACATGAGGGGGGTATGGATTTTAAAGGGGAATTCCATGGCCAGCCGCAGGGTTTTTTCGATGGATTTGATGAACTCATTCCGGCAGTCAGGGTAGCCGCTGTAGTCGGTCTGGCACACGCCCGTAACCAGGTTGGGGATGCCTTTTTGTTTGGCGTAAATGGCGGCGGCAGTCAAAAAAACCATGTTCCGGCCGTCCACAAAAGTGCTGGGAAGCCGGGATTCTGAGCCCGCCTTCACTTTTACCGTTTTATCGGTGAGTGCGTTTGCTGTCAGCTCGCTTAGGAAAGGGAGTTTGATCGTTTTGTGCGAAAGATTAAGTTTTTTAGCGATCTTTTTGGCGGCCTTCAGTTCTTTTTTGTGCCGCTGACCATAATCGAAGCTGATCAGATGCACTTTTTTGAACTTTTTTAAAGCCCATGCCAGGCAAGTGGTTGAATCCTGTCCGCCGGAATGAAGGACGATGGCCCGATTTTTTTGAAGTGTCACCTTGGTCATTATATGTATATGTCTAATCTATATACAATCGACATATCGGTAAAATTAACTATACCCCTCGCTTGTTGCCAAAGAGCATTATGTGTAGTCGGGGCGTAAAATGATAGCCTTCTTTTTTGCAGATTTCGATAAGCCGTTTAGAACGCGTGAGAACTTCGGTGTGCTTTGTGCCTTCAGGCATTAAATATACCTTTTCCGCGGGAATTTTATTGGATTTTATATAGTATTTAATCTCTTGGAGATCGCTTTTCTTTTGCACGACGAACTTATAAATAGCCTTTTTATTCGTCGGTTTGATTTTGAGTGCGTAGGGTTTGTTGCCCGAACTCCTGAGTTTTGGTGAACAATTTATTTGTTCAACTAAAGGGCTTATTTTAGAGCTTATACTTCCATTCGTTTCGATTTCCGCTGTGTAGCCGGGGAGTTTTTTCAGAATGGCCGTGATCTTATCCTGTTGCAGCATGGGCTCACCTCCTGTGATAACCAGATGCTTGCAGGGAAAGGATTTTATTTTTTTCACGACCTCGTTGATGGTTGCCACTTTGTTATCAGATATCTCCGGATTCCAGGTGAACTTGCTGTCGCACCAGGAGCAGGCTAAATTACAGCCGCCCAGCCGCAAAAAGACGGAAGGCCGACCAAGGTTTGGCCCTTCACCCTGAATAGAGTGGAAAATTTCACTTAGCAAGATTTTCATGCGCCTATTCTAGCGCTTTTTTGCAACTTCTGTGAAGCCGAGTTTGGCGATTCTGGCTCGGAATTCTTCCGCGCGCGCTGTTCTGACGGCCACTTTAAGTTCTAGGCATTGGCCATCGAGACCTTCCCTTAAGGTCCATAAATCTCCTCTGAACGCTTCAACCAAATAAGCTACAGCTTTTGATTTGAAAACCCCATTCTTGTTTTTCCCATCAACAGGCTGAGCCAGTTCATGTGAATAGGGAAGGCTGATTACTAAGGTCTGATCAGGAGCTTCTATCATAAAACGAGGGCAATTATGAAATTAAAATAAGGGATTGATCTTAAACCATTTAATTCACTTAGTCAATCACTTATTTTTGCCGGTGTAATCCTCTACAAAAAGCGAGATAATATTTGCCGTAGGAACAGCCAGAAGCATGCCGACAAGTCCCACGCCAAAACTCCCCCCGATTTTAATGCCTATGGTAGCCCCCGAAAGCAGAGCGAAGATAACGATTACCGGATTGAGGCCCACCGATCTTCCCACAATAAGCGGAACAAAAATATTGCTTTCAATGAACTGAATAATAGCATAAGCGGGTATTAGCCAGACAATCAGAATGGGGTCCTGGTTGAGGCCGATGAGAGCGGCTGAAGTGAAGGTGATTAGAGGGCCTAAATAGGGAATGAATTCTCCGATTGCCGACAGCAATGCCAGTGTGAGCGCGTAGTTGAGCCCGATCACTGAGAGTATAACGAAGGTTAGGGTACCCATTGCCAGTGCCAGCAGCAACTGTCCGCGGATCCATTCGCCGATGCGTGTGCTGATCTGTTTGCTTTTAATGGAAATGTACGTGGAATACCTGTGAGGGAACAGTGAATAGAAGAAGTCGCTGGTGTGCCTGGAATTCACCACCATAAAAAAAGTGATAATAAGAACCAGAAAGAGGTTAAAAATTCCGTTGAAAATAGTAAAAATGGCTCCAATGGCATTGCCGGCAAAGTTTGTCAGCTGAGATGCGACTCCTTTTAGGGTACCGCTTATTTGCGAAATCAGCTGGGCCTGATCGATGTTTTGCCAAATTTGGTTGGCAAATGGCTGTATTTGGTTCATAAACCAGGAATCAGGATTTGGGTTTGTGATAAGGTTTTGAACCATATCTCTGACACCCAGCGCCAGTTGGCCTATCTGATCGGCAATAATAGGAACCAGGTTGGAAAACATGATGACAAAAACTCCCAGGACCAGGATATAAATGATGATGATGCCCAGCGCTCGCGGGATTTTGTGAGAGGCCAGTTTGTCCACGGCAGGGTTAATGGTTGCCGAAAGAAAAAGAGCCACCAGAAAGATGATAATAATGCTTTTAATCATTCCAAGTACCTGAACCAGGGCAAAAAGCAGGAAGATCGCGATAGTAGCTCTTACGACAGATTCTATTGAGAGAGTTATTTTGACTTCTTTTTCATGATTCCTGGAATGTGCAATCAGAACCTTTTCTTCCTCTTCCAGATGTTCTTCCTTTCTGGTAAGTTCTATCAGCTTTTCTCTCAGTGCATTAATCTTATTTTGAGATTTTCTGAGGAAAGAAGTGTGTTTGTGGTGTTTCTTCTTGTTCATATTCAAAGTTTGTTAATGACTATTCGGTAGCCAGCTGAAGCACCACGTCTACCATAATCCAGGCCAGCAGGCTGACGGCCAGGCCGATCAGGGCATAAGTAATGGTCTTTTTCGCTTCCTCATTCGCTTCATTAGACAGAGTGTAGCGGTATCCGCCGATCATCACAAAAATCACTGACACCGAACCCGCGATGGCGATCAGGGTTTGCGAAAAATATTTGATAAAACAGGGGATTTGCCGGAGCGAAATATCGCCGGTCCGTATCATGTTTGCCAGGCCGACGCAGGCATCGCCGTAGCCGCCGATATTGGCGTTTTCACCCGGAAGCACCGAAGGCGGAGCAAATCCGCTTTGTGCCAGTACTGCCGGAATAAGGTGCATGGCAAAGAACCCCGTCAGCACCAGGGCGGGAATAAGAAAGCTAAAGAGCTTGGAATTTTTTTTCATTTTTTAGTCTAAAATGTTCGCGATCATGGTAGCAAATCTACTGCTTTACGGCAACCGCTTAAAATATTACAATTCCTCTGTTACAATTTTAAAATATGAAATATTCAAAACTATTCGGGAAAACGGTTAAGGAAGTTTCTGGTGATGTAAAACTGGTCAGTCACAGGCTGCTTTATCAGGGCGGGTTTGTCCGTGAGTCAGTGGCCGGACGATATTATTTTCTGCCGCTTGGAATTCGGGTTAACGATAAGATAGTAAAAATTGTGGAAGAAGAAATGGATAAAGCCGGCGCCCAGAAGATGATCACGCCGGTACTGCATCCGATTGAGCTCTGGGAAGAAACCAACCGCACCAATTCGGTCGGCTTTGAGCTGATGTCGCTGACAGACCAGCGGGGCGCCCGTTTCGCCCTGGGGGGCACGGCTGAAGAGATGATGGTGGATTTGGTGCGTAAGTTCAATATAAGCTACAAAGATTTGCCGTTTAATATTTATCAGTTTTCCCAGAAGTTCCGCGATGAACTGCGGGCACGGGGCGGCTTACTCCGTGTGCGTGAATTTTTAATGAAGGACGCTTATTCTTTTCATTCGGATGAAAAGGATTTTAAGAAGGAATATAAGAATATGGGGGATACTTACACCCGTATTTTTGAGCGAATGGGCCTGAAGACCGTGGTCATTGAATCCGATAACGGTTATATCGGAGGAGATTACTGTCACGAGTTTGTTGTGGAATCCGACGCGGGGGAAAGCCGCTTTTTAATGACCGATGACAAAAGCTACGCGGCGCATGAGGAAGTGGCCGTGTTTAAACGTGAAATGATGAATGAAAAGGAAGAAATGCTCCCTATGGAAGTGAAAGACGCTCCCCGCGGTCCCACTATTGCCGATGGGGTAAAGCTTTACGGACAGCCTGCCTGGAAGCAGATCAAGAGCATTGTTTATGTGACCGGTTCCGGTGAAAAAGTGATGGCGGTGATGCGAGGCGATCTGGAAATCAACGAGGTGAAACTGAAGCACTCGCTTGGCGGAGCTGAGATCAGACAGGCGACCGAGGAAGAGATCAAAGAACTGGGTTCCGTGGTCGGTTTTGTTTCTCCGCTGAAGCTCAAAATCAAAAAGATCGGTGATATTTCACTCAAGACTGTAAGGAACTTTTCGACGGGGGCCGATGAATACCGGAAAGACACCCTGAATGTGAATTATGAGCGTGATTTCACGGTGGACAAGCTCGCTGACATCGCTTTGCCGCCGGCGGACTGCCTGAGTTCGGAAGGAAAAAAGATGGTGGATGGGAAGGGGATTGAAGTGGGCAATATCTTTCAGCTGGGCACGCATTACACCACCCGCATGAAGGGGGCTCTTTTTACCGATCAGGATGGCAGAGAAAAACCTTATTATATGGGTTGCTATGGCATCGGCATCGGCCGGACACTGGCTACGGTGGTGGAAGTGTTTAATGACGAAAAAGGCATCATCTGGCCGAAATCCATTGCCCCATATCAGGTGCATCTGGTCAGTCTGGGTAGTGATGAGAAAATCAGGAAGACAGCTGACAAGCTTCACGATAAACTTGAAAAAGCCGGCATCGAAGTTCTTTATGACGATCGTGACCGGCAGGCCGGCGAAAAACTGGCCGACGCTGACCTGATCGGCATTCCGGTTCGGCTGGTTATTTCAAAAAGAACGCTGGAGTCTGATTCGGTTGAGTGGAAAGAGCGGAACAGAAAGGAAACGGAAAACGTTAAATTGACAGAAATCCAAAAGAAAATTAAGGTGTATTACTCTTAAATAAATCAGATGAAGGGAATCATTCTCGCCGGCGGCTCGGGGACCAGACTGCACCCGCTTACCAAAGTTACCAGTAAACAGCTGTTGCCGATCTACGACAAGCCGATGATCTATTACCCCTTAAACACGCTCCTCAGAGCGGGGATCAGGGATATTCTGATTATCGTGGCGCCTGAACGGAGCGGGGATTTTCTGAATCTGCTCGGTTCCGGAAAGGAATTCGGCGCCCGTTTTACCTACGAAATCCAGGATAAGCCGGAGGGACTGGCCCAGGCGCTTTTGATCGGTGAGCAGTTTATTGCGGGTGACAAGTGCGCCCTGATTCTTGGGGACAACATTTACACGGATGACTTTACCGCGGCTATTAGTAATTTTGAAAAAGGAGCTAAGGTTTTTGCCAAAAAAGTTCCTGACCCTGAGCGTTTCGGGGTCATCGAGATGGATGAAAACGGTAAAGTGATCAGCATGGAAGAGAAGCCGGAGCATCCCAAATCGTTTTACGCGCAAACAGGTTTTTACCTTTATGACGAAAAGGCCTGCAGACTTGCCAAAAGTCTACGGCCATCTGAGCGGGGGGAACTTGAGATTGTGGATCTGAATAACATTTATCTGGCCAACGGAGAACTGCAGGCGGAGGTGCTGAAAGGGGAATGGATTGATGCCGGAACTTTTGAAAGCCTGCATCAAGCTTCCGTGATTGTGCGCGAACATGAACTTGGAATGAAAGACGGCAGGTCGAATCTGGAAGTGAAGATCAAAAGACCGCTTTCAAGCAAAAAGGAGTCACTGATTTAACTTTTTCTCGGATTCCTCTTGAACAGATGACGCCGGCAGTATTTCAGCGAGTCTCTGACGTGCTGGCGCATGGGCCATTTGGTGAAGAAGGCGCCAAAACCGCCTTCGCTGGCCCGGATGCCGTCAGCGTAAACGGTAGCTTTTGGGTAATAAACAACTTTGTAACCCTTTTCCCATACCTTAAAACACAAATCCGGGTCGGACATAAATATGAAGTAGTCCGGATTCAGGCCGCCAAAACTGTTCCAGAGGGATTTTCGGATAACCCAGAAGCTGGACTGAATCCAGTCGACTTCCTGAGTCAGCGAGTAATCCAGGTGTTGCATCTCGTCATAGGCCACCCACTTTCCGATCAGGGGGAGTTTGCGCAGCCAGGTGCGACGGGCAATCTGTAAAAAGAATTTAGGAAAAGCCCGTACTGTCATAGCCACCTTGCCGTCTTTTTCGTTGATCTGTCTGGGGGCGAGAATACCTACTTCTTCGTGCGTCTCCATGTGGTCTACCATCTTTTGCAGGGTGTCTCTTTCCCTCCACACGATATCGGGATTTACGAT
>JAHJFD010000011.1 GCA_018825145.1 Patescibacteria group bacterium | reverse complement strand
TCCAAAAGAAGCCACAAGATTAATAGCCGGATCCACTACATTAAGCGCCGCAGCCGGCGCCGCGGTGCCTATACCCACTTTGCCCGACGCGCGATAAACATCCGGACCGCTTACTATCCAGGCGCCGCCTGCACCGCACTTCCAGCCGCTGGCGGAAGCGGTATCACTGACGGCAACCTCGCCATCAAGACAACCATTAGTACCCAAATGAACAATTTCAGTAAGATCCGTTCCGTCATAAATTTTGTAAGCTTTTTCACCGGTTACCGGAACATTATCTTTTAGAACATCGAGCCTGGCCAGGCAGTTGCCGCTGACCATAACGCCACCGGGGCAAGCCGGAGGAACGGGAATACTTGTCTTATAACAGCCGCTGGCGCAGTTAAAGTTCCATGTTTCCCCGAGCGGATTGCTGGTAGCGCAGGAATCGGCGATAGGTCCTATCACCTGATTAATATGTTTCTGGCAGCTGGTGCCGTAGTAGTCCTGCCCGCCTCCGCATTCCACCGCGGGATAACAGCCTTCCGAAAGGCCCGCATAAGCAGCCGGAGCCGCCGCAAGAAGAAAGACCAGAAGCGGTATTGTACGAAGAAATTTTCTCATTTTAATAAAATTAACGATTTACATACAGCAGGCGAACTTTCTTGTCATATTGCAGGGTGTCACGTAACTGGCGTCTTTTATACCATTCCAGACGTACCCGAAGATTGTACTGCTGGCCGACTGCCATCCGTCACAATCATTTGTCACATTACTGATATACCCCGGAGGTCCGTTATTAATCCAGATGCTTTCAGCAAGAGTAGTAATAGTGCCGGGAAGATTATTGTAACTGTTGATCATTTCCGAAGCGGTACAAAGATGACTGCCGGCGAAAGCAGCCACACAAAGAGCATTGGCAGATGAATAACCGCCGCGATTACCATTATAAGTACTGCCTGTTGCCCCAACATACACTCCGACACCCGCAACGGCACTCGGCCAGGCAGTAATACAGTCGGCGCCCGAAATACAATACGCATCCGCGTCGGCCGTACCAACCACATCCAGGGCATAGGCAGGCGCATTCGTGCCGATTCCTACATTGCCATTTCCCTGAATTGTTAAAACATCTTCCGCAGCGCCTCCCCCCTTATTAATGCCAAGATTCAGCTTTCCGGAAGCCCATGAGCCTGTGTGCTCATAATTCAGTTTTGCGGCAAGCTGACCATCGTTAAGAGAAGATGTCAGTCCGATACCCGCATCAGAGCCCACATTGATATCAAGCATTTCTTTTGGGCCAGTCAGACCAATGCCAACTTTACCGTTCAGTAAAGTCATAGTCTGGATTGCATTACCCACAGTATCCGGTACGGAAAAAATAAACGGAGCTGTCGCCCAGCTACCGGTAGGCGTACCTACGTAAGCCCTGCCAGCCCAGCCATTGTAGCCGCTCGCGTTTCCGGGGCCGCTAAACCACTCGATTCCATCTGTACCAACAGAACCGCCTACTCCGCCTATGCTGAGCAAGCCATTCGGACTTGTAGTCCCAATACCAACTTTACCGGTACTGCGGTAAACATCACTGACGCTCAAAGTCCAGAGACTGGACAACTGATCCTGACACTTCCAGCCGCTTGGCGAAGTGGAATCCCGGACGGCTATTTGCGTGTTATTGCAGCAGGGCAGACTGGTATCGGTATTAACGCCGGCTGTGGGACATTGAAGAGCCGGTGGTGTTGGAGGGGGTGTATAACAGCCGCCGCTTGAACAACTTAAAGAGTTCGCTGTTACGGGACAAGTTATTAGTAACTGGCATTGGCCTGACGCCGAATCCCCAATCCACTTATAGCCACTGGGACAACCACCCACTTGTTCAATAATGGTGGGGGCTGTACAGCACTCACTCGTCGCGGCGGGACCGGTTTTTGGACAAACCTCACCTACCGCGTAAACCGATTGCGCGAAAAGGAGGAAAAGAAATAAAGACGAAATTTGCAGAACTTTTTTCATAAGTAGTTTATTTACAACAGGCAATGGGCAAAGCGAAAGCGCAGGGAAGGATGCCGGCGAAATCATTACTGCCAAAACTCCACACATTACCGTAATAACTCAGCGAATTATTCTTCCAGCCATTACAGTCGTTGACAGCGGGGGAGGTATTAGCGGGAGCTCCGGAGTTGACCCACACCGTTCCTGTTTCAGCGGTCACAGATGAAGCGTTGTGATTGTAGGTATTCACAATTTCCATAGGGGAACATATGTGACTGTCCGGTTCAACACCTGCGCACACCGCATTCGCCGCCTGATAACCGCCGATATTGCCATCCCAGGTGCCAGCCGTCTGCCCCACATACAGCCCCACTACTCCGGAAACGGGATTGGGCTGACTTGACGGATAATTCACCGCGTAAGCGTAAAGCGCCATTCCGAACACGGCAAAAACGGTCAGGCCCCTTAGAGACGCGGACATTAAAGATTTTGAGAACTTTTTGACGCTATTCTTTTTCATCTTTTTTTGTTTTGTGAATACTTTCCCAAAAAGTGTACCAAAAAGGGCCATCTTTCTCAAATAGACGGCCACTTTTCACTTGTCTAAACCTAAAATTATGATTGTACAAGCTAACTCGTAATTCGTAATGCGTAATTAATCTTATGCCATTCCGCGCTCCGTCTTGATTTTTTCTTCAACGTTCTTTGGCACCTTGGCGTAATGCGAGAATTCCATGGTGTAACTGGCCCGCCCCTGGGTCATGGAGCGCAAGTCGGTGGAATAACCGAACATTTCGGACAAAGGCACCTTGGCCAGAACTGTTTTGGCCTCGCCACGGTCGCCCATGGCTTCAATCTGTCCACGTTTTGAATTAATGTTACCCATCACGTCTCCCATAAATTCTTCAGGGGTCACCACTTCGACCTTCATCATTGGTTCCAGAAGTACCGGATTGGCTTTGCGGGCGCCGCGCTGGAAAGCGATGGAAGCCGCCATTTTAAAAGCGATTTCAGAGGAGTCCACATCGTGGTAAGAACCGTCGTAAAGTTCCACTTTGACGTCCACCACCGGATATCCGGCAATCACACCGCGAGTCAGGGCTTCCAGAATACCTTTCTGCACGCCTGGAATATACTCTTTCGGTATGCGTCCTCCGACGACAGAATCTATGAATTCATAGCCCTTTCCGGCTTCATTCGGCATGATGCGGATCAAAACGTGACCGTACTGACCGCGGCCACCGGTTTGCTTGGCGTATTTTTCTTCTTCCTCCACTTCTTTCTGAATGGTCTCACGGTAAGCCACCTGAGGCTTACCGACATTGGCTTCCACTTTGAATTCGCGTCTCATGCGGTCAACGAGCACTTCCAGATGAAGCTCACCCATTCCTGAAATAATGGTTTGATTGGTTTCCTCGTCACTGCGGACACGGAAGGTGGGATCTTCTTCGGCCAGTTTTTGAAGGGCAAGACCCATTTTCTCCTGATCGGCCTTGGTTTTTGGCTCAATGGCAATCGAGATAACAGGTTCCGGGAAGGTAATGGATTCAAGAATAATTTTTTGCGCCCCGTCACCTACCAACGTACTGCCGGTACGAACCGATTTAAGACCTATAACCGCCCCGATATGGCCCGCGGAGATCTCCTGAATTTCTTTTCGATCATTGGCATGCATCTCAACCAGACGGCCGATGCGTTCTTTTTCACCCTGAGAAGAATTGTAAACGTAAGAACCTGATTTCAGAATGCCGGAATACACACGGGCAAAACAAAGACGGCCCACAAAAGGATCGGTGGCAATCTTGAAAACAAGCGCGCCCAACGGCTCATTTGGATCCGTGTGTCGTTCCACAACTTGGTCCTCATGATCAAGCACATGCCCATGGATTGGCGGAATATCAAGCGGAGAAGGCAGGTAGTCGTTGACCGCATCGAGCAGTAGCTGAACCCCTTTATTCTTAAGTGCCGTACCGGTAAGAACAGGAACAAACTGATTGGCAATCACCCCCCTGCGAATAGCTGCTTTCATTTCTTCAACTGTAAATTCTTCACCGCCTATATACTTTTCCATAAACTCATCATCGGCTTCAGCTACCTTCTCGATCAACTTTGCACGCCATTCTTCAGCCTGAGCCTTCAAATCTTCAGGAATAGCAATAACTTCCATTTCTTTACCCATGTCATCCTTATAAATAGTGGCATTCATCTCAACCAAATCAACAAGCCCCTTAAACGAGCTTTCAATGCCAATAGGAAGCTGAATAGGAGAAGCATGTTTGGTCAGTCTGTCCAAAATACTCTGAAACGATTTTTCAAAGCTGGCACCCGTGCGATCTAGTTTGTTGATAAAACACATGCGAGGCACATGATATTTGTCGGCCTGGCGCCAGACAGTTTCGGACTGAGGTTCGACTCCGGCCACACCGTCAAAAACAACGACTCCGCCATCCAGAACACGCATGGATCTTTCCACCTCGGCCGTAAAATCCACGTGCCCGGGGGTATCGATGATGTTGTACTGATGCTCTTTCCAGAAACATGTGGTAGCCGCCGCCGTAATAGTGATACCGCGTTCCTGTTCCTGTTCCATCCAGTCCATAGTCGCCTCACCTTCATGAACTTCGCCGATTTTATAGTTCTTTCCAGTGTAATACAAAACACGTTCGGTAACAGTCGTTTTTCCCGCATCTATGTGCGCGATAATACCAAAGTTACGTACTTTTTTTAGAACCTCCTTATAATCTGCCATTGCTTTGAAAAATTAAAAACTTAAAAATTTAAAAATTTGCGGAGCTAGTATACAGACTGGCGCAAAAAAGACAAGTAAATGATTGCCATTTTGACCAAAATACTGTACAATAAAAGGATTAAAATATTGATTTTGCGCCGAATTTGTAAATTTCATCAATGGTCTCAAAATGATCTTCCGGAAACATCCCGTGAATTATTTGAAGAAAAAAAAACAATCTCCGGCATTCAATCCGAAGATGAAACAAGCATGGCGGACACAGTAAGGGTGCCGGAACGGTATTTAGAAGATGAGGAAGAGCCCAGTCCGCCCACCCTGAGAAGCGCTCAGCTTAGGACAGTGTTGCCGAAAATTCTGGAAGACGCCCAAATGGAGACTGCGACCGGTGTAAGAAGCTCGGTTTCGGAGACTATGGAAGAAGAAATAACGAGGTTGGAACGGGAAAAGGCGGCAATGGAAAGAGAGCTGGAAAGGCAGAGACTGGAAATTGAGGAACTCAGAAATTTAGTCATCATCGACAAACTGACCGGCCTGCACACAAGAAATTATTTTGAAGATCGGATTTTACAGGCCGCGGATGAAGCGGTAAGGTACGGCACAAACTTCAGCCTGATTCTTGTGGATCTTGATAAATTTAAACCAATCAACGACGAGCTGGGTCACCAGGCCGGCGATGAAGCGCTCAGGTTGGTAGGAAAGATCATTAACGAAACATTCCGCCCCTCCGACGTAAAATGCCGTTATGGCGGAGAAGAATTGGTTATTATTCTTCCGGAAACCGAGAAACAGGAAGCCCAAATTGCCGCGGAACGACTTAGAGAAGCCATTGAAAGTCAACTCAAACCACATTTGCGCCAACTGTATGGCGAAAAAGCCGAAGCACAGATGTGTACCGCGTCTATTGGAGTCACCAGCTACCTCGATGCCGAGCCAAGAACCGAAAAAGACAAACAAAAACTAGCAGGATCCATCATTGCGGAAGCCGACAAAGCCCTTTATGAAGCAAAAAACGGAGGACGCAATAAGGTAAAAGTATACGGCGAGGTACCTTCTGGACGCACTAATAAAATGATTTTCGAAACAGTGATGAGAAAAGAAGAATTGGAACAGCACTCAGGCGTACTCAAAAAAATCGCTGAAAAAACGATTCCGGAAGAACTGCGCGAAGAAGCCCTCAGAGCAGCGGCAGATAGTATAAGAATAGAAAGGGAACGGGAAAAAGCGGAAAAATCTTAGCCGATATATTTTGCTACGTTCGCGTATATTCGGATGGGTGCGCGTTAATATACTCCAGCCTGGCGACAAATTTTTCGACAGCCCTTCGGGGAATCTCACCTCCGGCTTCTATATCAGCAATTTGTTCACTAGTCAGCCCCATGGCTCTTTGAGCAATCTCTTCTTGCTCATAAAAAGGACTAAGTATTCCTATTACGTGTTCTCTGATATCGGCAACATTTCTACCCTCATCAAGAAACCTCAGATATATTTTCAGCGCTTCCAAAGCGCCTGCAATTCGCCTAAGTCCAACATAATCCTGCAAATCAACAACATTGTTGGTATTATTTCGAGCTTCGCGACTCATGATAAAAATGGGTTCAGGGGTTAAAAAAATCAGTTAGACAGTACCGGTTGTACGGAAAAGAAAATTATCAAAATAAATCTTTAATCTGGCAATAGCATGATCTGTTAATCGACCTTCTTGGAGATGTCTTTGGTCTAATTCATTCAGATTCATTTTTCCGGCTTCAATCGGACTTGTCAAAAGCATACGAACTGTTATCACAAGTGACTGTGCAAGATCCATTATTGACCTTTCTATTCTGGCGCGTTTTTCAGAAGTGCCAACTACACTTTCGTCGTTCAGCAGGACTCTGAGCTGACTTCTGAAATGAACAAGCTCGTCCAGCTCCCACTGCATTAATCGAAAAACCTCAATATTTCTCTGTCGTTCCGGCGACATGTTTTCAAAATCTTTTTCGGTCACTTTAAACAAGGAATTAATGGAGGTGAAAATACTATATATGTAAATTTGTGTCAATGATACCAGACCATATTTCGTAAACCTTGCAATATAAAACTCTTAAACCAATAAATATTAATTATGCAAGATGTCATTTCCCCTTGCAAGCCAGCTTACTCGACCATCCTTAAACTTTCTGATATAATATCAAGATTTATTCTCAAATATTGAGCAATAATTCCAAAACAAAAACAACAATAAAAACAAATTATCCAGTGCAAAATATCACATTCAAATCAATTTTGATTCCGATACTGCTGAGCCTGACTCTTGCCCAATCGGTTCTTGCCGAAGGCAGCACAAGTGCAAGCTACCGTCTTGACTACGCAAGGTTCAACAGCGACGCGGAACAGAAAAACAGCGCCAGCTACACGCTTACCGACTCGATTTCGGACATCAGTGTTGAAGGGGCGTCATCCAGCTACAGGCTCCGCAATGTTTATTCAGCAGGATCAGTCGCCACGATACCAGTTTGCGGAAACGGAGTCATTGAAACAGGCGAACAGTGTGAAGGCGTAAACTTTGGCGGACTTTCATGCGGTAACTACGGCTATACCTGCGGTCCATTGCAATGCGTAAATTGTCTGATCGTAACCACCAGTTGTTACAACTGCGGTGGCGGTGGCGGATCTATCTGTGGCGACGGCGTTAGAGACGCCAGTGAACAGTGTGACGATGGCAACAAAAAAAACGGGGATGGCTGTTCAGTCAGCTGCCGTATTGAACAAAACATATGCGGAAATGGAATTAAAGAAATGGGGGAAGAATGTGACGACGGCAACATAAATTACAACGACGGCTGCACGCCAATGTGCACCCTGGAAGTCCCACCCGGACCTGGCCCAACACCTCCGGGACCAACACCTCCAGGCCCAACGCCTCCGGGCCCAACGCCTCCGGGACCAACCCCTGAGCCAGCGCCTGAACCAGAACCTGAAGAACCGCTGAAACCGGCAGCTCCTACCTTAACAACAATCACTCAGGTTTTAAGCAAACACGCTTATCACTTTGAAAATTACGGCACCGATCAGGTTATATATATATTGGATGAGACACCGTTTGTCGCCACGAACACTGAACCCAACGGAATTTATGAAATGGTTGTTTTAGATGAAAATGGGAACGTTGTCACAAGGCAGGGTGTACAAAGTACGCCGGAAGGTATGCTGATGTTCGAGGTTATTCCATTCCTTGAATACAAATCATATGACATTGCGCTTTTTGATAAGGAACGGAATCTGTACCGTTCATGGCCTATTATTATAGAAGACAAAGAATACCGGGAACATGACAACCTTTTTGTTAATGAAGAAATCAGCCGTGATTACATAGCTCTTGGTTCCTTCGGCGAATTTGGCAGCCTCTCCGGAATCGGTGAGACCCGAACCAAATACCATGCCTATGTGCAGAAAATAGAAGAACAGGACAAAGAGATCAGCAAAATTGACTATATGACCGCCGAAGCGGACGAAAACGGAAATTACAAAATCGTTCTGCCGGAAAATCCGGAAGACGGTACCTATATAATGCACGTCGTCCAGGTATACGAAGACAGTAGAATATCAAGAAATCAACGTTATATTTTTGACATTAATCACCCAGGTGACCATCGAAATCCCTGGCCGCTTATTGCTATTTTTACCATTCTTATTATGGGACAATTAACGCGAAAAAACATTAAAAAGGGTCACAAAATGCGAAAGTTGCTTTCGGCAATCATCGCTCTTTGCCTGATCATGCAGTCGACGGCAGTTTATGCCGTAGTAACGACGCCAAGTGTGTTCGTATATGAAGGCAAACTGCTGGATAGCACCAACACACCTATTATTACCGCTCAGACGTTCAGATTCTCACTCTGGATTTCCGACGATTTTGTGGGAACTGATATTACAGGCGCCGGCGCCATTGATGTAACGGCCCCTAACTACGGAGGCTGGTTTGAAACACACACGCTCACGCCTAACTCCGATGGAACTTTCTTCGCTGAACTGGGCAGTGTGACCCCTTTGCCAAATATGCTTTTGGCCAGCCACCAACATTTAATGGTGGAAATAAAAGTTTCTGGGGCTGCTGATACAACTTACGAACTACTGGATCCAACCGGCGATAACGGCGTGGATACGGACGACCGCCAGACCATTGGTTCCGTACCTTACACAAACAATGCTGACTTTATTGACAATGCCGAAATCGGTACGGTCGCTGGAGACCTGGCTGTGCTGGGCATCGGAAATGTATGGGATATTGCTTATATTCCCGGAGGAACCAACGCGGACTCATGGACTATGGACGTGGATGACACAGTAGGAGCGGGAGGTACCATTGATTTGACTTTCGGAACCACTTTGGCCCAATTTTTGAGATTTGACGTAACAAGCGACTGGTTTGAATTCAGTAACGACCTTCTTGTGAATGGAGATATTAGCCAGAACGGCAATATTCTTACAATGGATACCGATAATGTTGGTGTCGGCGCGGACGTGGATATAGTGGCCAATCAGGGCGCGGATAATGACGGCACGTTACGTTACAACGCCACCACAAACCGGTGGGAAATCAGTAATGACGCAGGCGCCTTCAATAAGATCATTGCGGGAACTGTTCCATGGAGCGATATTGAGAGTCGGGTAAAAAGGATGACCTTTAATCCGGAATTCGCGGATGCCACGGCTGAACCGGACGGTACAAATAACAGATGCACTCTGGTTACAGGCTTTGTGGACGGAGGAGGTACTGCTAAGTACAACTACTATGAACTTACAACCAGTCAGGTCACACTGCAGGATATTGATGTAGTGGTCGAATTTACTCTGCCGCTTGATTTCGCGAGTTTCACTGCCACACCTTTAAGTGTGGTTTACCAGACATCAGATGGCGTGGTGGCCAACAATAAAGTTGATGTGGAACTCTATGATACAACTGGAACGGCTGTGCCTCTTGTGGGAGGAGCGAACCTGGTAAGTGCCGCATGGGCGACTGCCGCCATTACTTTCGGCGGCGCTCCAACCTTCACGGCCGGAGATACAGTTACACTGCGAATCAGACCGTCCGCCCTAACCGGCAAATACGCCCGCGTATCGGATGTCACTTTTGAATACAACGGAAAATAAACAATAACAAATTACCTACCTATATATACATATATATACATAATATGAACACGCAACGTAAAAATGTCAGTCATCATACGCGTCTTACAGGCACCTTAGCGGCCGTTATTCTGTTAATTCCCGTCTTCGCGGGACAGGCTAATGCCAGAATTGTTTTTGAAGATGACGCGGCATTCAATATTCAGTCAGAAGGAATCATTATGGATTCCAACAATAACGCGGGAACGGATACCATTGAATTGCAGTTCGGAAATGACGGCACAGATGCTACAATAACCTACGATCCTACAACGCAGGACATAACGTTTGCGGCTCCAGGCGGTGATTTCTTATTCAGTGATGACAACATTACAACCACGGGAGATACCAGTACAGGCGGCTTAAGCAGCACCGGAATCACAACGCTGGGCAACGGAACTGCAACAGTTCAGGTCGATTCCACCAGCTGGGATATAAGTGCGGCAGGTATAGGTTCCGGATTTACCGGATTTACTTCTACGGGCATTATTGACTTTGCCGGCGCTACCCGCCTTGCCCTGCATCAGGGAGCGGCTAACCCGGCTACCTGTACCGAGGGTGACGTTTTTTACAATATTACAGACAATTTGCTGTACTTGTGTACTGCGTTAAATACCTGGACGGCCGCTGGCCCGCAGGATTTTGAGGCAGTCTACAATTATGACGGCGATAGCACGCTGACAACCACCAACGCGGATTTTACGATTGATACCGGCACAGCTGACTTTCTTGTAACAAGCAACGACTGGACGGTGGATGCGAGCGGAAACATAGATGTTGAAGGAACAATCACAGCCGGCTCAGGCAATAACACAATTACCAACGCGGTAGGTTTGCTTGACGCGTCTGTATCTTTTATTACAGATACCTTTAACAAGTATACCTCTACGACTATTGACGGAGCGCTGGACGAGATTGGATCAACAGCCGCCGGCGATGGTGCCACCATTGTTGGCATTGAAGACGCGAGTGCCTGGTTTACGGGTGCGGACGTTGAAACCGCTTTAAATGAAATTGAGGCTTTATTCGGAGCCGCTACGTCAGCTACCTTTAACTTCACGGAAAACAACGTGCTGGCCGATGACGACCCGGTATATACCGCACTTAACAAACTCGATCTGAAATGGGGTGACCTGGGAAGTGTAGCGACAGGAGAGGGCGCAAGCCTGGTAAGTATTGAAGATGCCGGCGGATACACTGCCGTAACAGATGTGGAAAACGCTTTACAGGAGCTTTACGCTTCTGTCGGTTCCGGCGCACCAAACGTGGAAGATATGACCTTTTATCCTGAATACCCTGACGCGACCATATATCCGGATGGCACCAACAACCGCGGTACGCTGGAAAGCTTTTATGACGCCACAGAAGAAACCGGATACTACAACTGGGTTTCTGATCAGGTAGTTACTCAGGATATCGACATCCGTTTCCAGTTTCCGCTACCAACAGACTTCAGCGCGACCGGCGACTTTACCTTCCGTTACCGGACAGGATCAGCCGTAGAAGCGGATAACGACGTGGAAGTACGGCTATACAACCTTACCGATACCACAGAATGCGCCAATGACTTAACTAATGGCACGGCAGGCACATGGGCTACCGGCACAATTGCCGCGGCCAGCATAAACACCGGTTGCACTGGCGGCACAGCCCTCAATGCCGGCGATATCGTTGAAGTACAAATGAAACTTTACGACAATTCCGGTGCCGGCGATTACGCCGATATCGGACAACTCGTATGGAATTACACAAATTAATATCAATTAGATAAAACTTATCGCATCCTTACAATGGATAAAAACAAAAACCAACATATAAGAATAGGAAAATATTTCAGAATCCTATTCACAATAGCAATCCTGCTGTGTGCAGCTACACCTGCACATGCTCGTCTATTGTTCAGCCAGGATTATCTGGATGAAGTCTATCGTCTTGATACGGATAAAATAATGACGGTAAATAACATCGCAGGCCTGGAATTTGAAAGCCAGACTACAGGAAATGTTCTCGTAGATCTGCAAAATACGGGAGATTTTATCTTTCAGGATGCGGGCACACCCTTTGCCACTTTTGACGACTCAGGAAATGTAACTTTTGAAAATCAATTCGACGCCAACGGCAATACAACACTCGGTAACGCACTTACCGACACTCTGACAATCGGAGCGACTGTATTAGGCGGCTCCCCTCTCGTTTTCGAAGGGGCTACTGCCGATGGATTTGAAACAACTTTTGGAATCAATGATCCAACAGCCGCCAGAAACATAGCCTTTCCGGATGCCTCCGGAACAGTGGCAGTTTCTGCCACAAGTCCGGTGACATTATCTGCTACAGGTGATATCGGACTTGATCAGACTGCCAACTTCACCTGGACAGGTATTCACGATTATTCAGGCGCCACATATTCAGGCGGTTCCCCATTCGTA
>JAHJFD010000010.1 GCA_018825145.1 Patescibacteria group bacterium | reverse complement strand
TGTATTTTTTGGATGAAAGTGTATTTATTTTTGTTTTCTTACAAGAAAAATGCACTTTTTTCCTATTTGCTTCAAGTTAAAAAAATAGCTATAAAAAGCCAATTAGTACGACTTTGGGCTACTTTTTTTGTAGAATGTCAGCAGTCGATCACTTTCCATCGCACTTCTTTTTCGAGGCGCCCTTTTACGGTAAAACCTGCCGCCTTTGTGTGTCCGCCGCCGCCATAATCTGAAGCGATCGCGGACACATCAACCTCGTCATTCAGCGTTCTTAAGGAACCTTTTACTACCCCCTGTCTTTCGGTCAGAATGACACTGTAAAGGGAATCCGGAACCGCATTTACGTAGTCCACCACTCCCGACATCTCGTCGTACGCGGCTCCGCATTCGTTAAAATCTTTTTGGGTGACCACCGACATAGTCACGCCCTCGGACGTCCGGTAAGTGTTTTTTAAAACCCTTCCCCAAAGCCGCATGGTCGAAATTTTAGTGGTATTGAAGATTTCTTTGGAAATCCCTCTCAGGTTGGCACCTCTGGCCAGCAACCTGGCGGCTATCTGAAGCGTTTTGGCATCCGTATTGGAATGCATAAAGCTTCCGGTATCGGTATAAATGCCGGTCAAAAGACAGGTGGAAACGCTTCGGCTTAACGGAAGATTCAGATCCACCAGCATCTGGTAGATGATCATGGTCGTTGAAGCGGCCGTCGACACAACCACATTGTACTTTCCGTAAAGGTCATTGGTCGGATGATGATCGATATTGACCACTTCGCGGCTTTTATCGAAAAGCGTAGGATAAAGCTCGTGCACGCCGGTTAAGTGCACTGCGCCGGCATCCACGATGATTATTAAATCATAATCGATATGATCGATGCCGATTTTTATTGTTTCAATACCCGGTATAAAGGTAAAAACCGGTGCCGGCTCATCCACGCAGGCGACGGTGGGCTTCTTCCCCATTTCTATGAAGGCGTTGTAAAGGCCAAATGCCGATCCGATCGTGTCCCCGTCCGGACTCTTGTGCGGTATCAATAAGATTGTATCGGCTTTGTCTATAGCCGTTTTGATGGCCATTAATTCATTTTTATCAAGCTTCATATTGTATTTTTATTAGGGTTTATAATAGACAGTGAAACATACATGTCCAAGTATTTGCGGTGGCGCGACAAATGAAATATTATGTAATCAAATGGAAAAATTAAAAATCATTTTTGTGGGTACAGACGAGGTCGGCGCTGAGCTTCTGCGCAAGCTTTCGAAGCTCTTTTATGTCGTTCTTGTAGTGACCGGTCAGGATAAACCGGCCGGCCGTAAACTTCAGCTGCAGCCTTCACCCATCAAGCTGGTGGCGGAAGAATTGGAGCTTGAAGTTTTTCAGCCGCTTGATATCAACGCCGATCTGAGCGTGCGGAGAATGGCCAATCTGAATCCTGACATTATTCTGGTGATGGCTTACGGCCAGATCCTCAGTCGGGAGGTTTTGGATATCCCCGGGATTGCCTGCCTGAACGTGCATGCTTCATTACTCCCGAAATACCGCGGGGCGTCCCCCATTCAGTCTTCCATCCTGAATATGGACAAGAAAACAGGCATCAGTCTGATGAAAATGGTGAGCAAAATGGATGCCGGACCTGTTTATAGACAGTTTGAACTCAGTATTGCCGTAAATGACACGAGCCAAACCTTATCTGATAAGCTCGCGAAACTTTCAGCAGAAGAGGCGCCCGGAGTCCTTATCGAAATCGAGGGCGGTCTTCAGCCGGAAGCTCAGAATGAAGCTAAAGCCAGTTACTGCGGCAAAATCTCAAAATCTGACGGTCAGATCGACTGGAATCATCCCGCCAGGGAAGTCATGGCTCAGATGCGGGCCTTTGACCCATGGCCCGGCACATACACCTTTTTCGGCGATAAAAGACTGAAGATTCTGTCCGCCACGATTCATGAAGGGGTTCCGTCCGGAGAGCCCGGCCTGGTGAAGCGGGACGGAATTGTTTGCGGAGATGGTCTTATTCACCCGCTGGAACTACAAATTGAAGGGGGAAACACCCAGTCATTGCATGATTTTATCAATGGTCATCCTGATTTCATCGGGACCCGGCTTAAATAACAATTAACAACTTTATTCATGAAGAAATTAACCGACTTAACCGATTTTACCAATGAGGAAATCATTTCAATCATTGACCTTGCTGTTGAAATCAAGAGAGATCCAATGAGGTATTCACAAACCCTGAGCGGCAAGACACTGCTGATGATCTTCGACAAGGCCTCACTAAGGACAAGAGTGAGTTTTGAGGTTGGTATGACCCAGATGGGCGGACACGCGATTTATTATAATGTCGCCACTTCTCCGTTGGGCAAAAAGGAAACTATGAGTGACACGGCCAGGGCAGCTTCAAGATATGTTGATTTGATAATGGCCCGGATCGGACCGCATGAAGATCTGGTAGAACTTGCTAATACCGCCACCGTGCCGGTGATCAACGCGATGACCAATTTTTCACATCCCTGCCAGATTCTGGCCGATCTGCAAACGATCAGGGAGAAAAAGGGTTATCTGAAAGGGCTTAAGCTGGCTTACTGCGGCGACAGCAACAACAATGTCACCCATTCACTTCTTTTTGGATGTTCCATTATGGGTATTAACATCAGCGTCTGCTGCCCAGAAGGAACTGAGTACGAGCCGATGCCGGAGGTACTCGAAAAGGCGAACGCATTGGCTTCATCATCAGGGTCAAGTGTCGAAGTGACGCATGATGCCAAAAGTGGTGCAAGCGGGGCGGATGTTATTTATACCGATTCCTGGATGTCTTATCATATTTCGGAGGAACAAAAGGAGGAAAGGATAAACATTTTTAAGCCTTATCAGGTGGATCAGAAGCTTATGGGTTTTGCCAAGCCTGACGCCATTTTCATGAACTGTCTGCCGGCCATGAGGGGCATGGAACAAACGGCTGAAGTGGTTGATGGCCCGCAGAGTATTGTTTTTGACCAGGCCGAAAACCGTTTGCACGCTCAAAAGGCCCTTATGCTGGAGTTATTGGGAATTAAGGCTTAACTTTTTGGCTCATTTGCTGTATAATGAACAAGATTTTTAGCGCAGAAATAAACACTTAAACATTATCGTATGTCCCCATTTGAGAAATTTACGCCTAATGCCAAACAAGCCCTCAGCATTGCTGAGGAAGAATCCCGCAAGCATGGTCTACCTTACATCGGTTCCGAGCATCTTCTGATCGGCTTGCTTTCAAATCCCAGATCCCTTGCCTTCTCCATTCTGACCGGAGCGGGAGTGTCTTTGGAGAACGTCCGCATGATCCTTCATTCGGCAAGCAATCAGGAGCCTGAAGCCAAAAATGTACAGCACGGACTTTCTTCTTATTTAACATCGATTATCGAAGACGCGGTACGCGTGGCCCATAAGTACAATCATCCTTTTATCGGCACCGAACATCTGCTGCATTCACTTGTTTCGCAGGGCAAATGCGCGGCCACGGTGATTCTTGAAAACATGGAGATTGAGCCGAATGACTTCAGAAAACAGATCGAAGAGATGTTTGAGCAGATGGCCAACGCGAAAAGCAAAGACACTCAGCAAATCAATACTTCCCTTGATAAGTTCCTGCGAGGCCTGCAGGGAGTTATTTTTTCGCCGGGCCAGACGGACTATTCAGACGCCTTCGAGCATAAAGATTCACCTATGCCCGGAGCCGGCGGCCCTCAGGAAGTTAGCAAACGTGGGGGCGGCAAAAGAAGCAAAACTCCCGCCCTTGATTATTTCACTACCAATCTTAATGATAAGTGTCGAAAAGGGCAGATCGACCCCATCATCGGCCGGAAAGACGAAATCGAGCGCATGATCCACATCCTCAACCGCAAGACCAAGAATAATCCGGTACTAATCGGTGAGCCCGGAGTGGGAAAGACGGCCGTGGTGGAGGGTCTTGCTCAGGCAATTGTGGCCGGGCAGGTGCCTGACAGCCTGGCTAACAAAAAGATACTCTGTCTTTCGCTCAGCAACTTGATTGCCGGCACCAAATACCGGGGTGAGTTCGAGGAACGCATGAAGAGCATCATTGATGAAGCGACCAAGGTAGACAATGAAATCATCCTGTTTATTGACGAAATGCACACGCTGACCGGAACCGGTTCCGCCGAAGGCAGTATGGATGCCGCGAACCTGCTTAAACCTGCCCTTTCACGCGCCAGCCTGCAGATCATCGGAGCCACGACCATTGATGAATACCGCAAGAACATCGAAAAAGACCGCGGGCTTGAAAGGCGCTTTCAGCCGGTGGTCATCGGAGAACCCAGCACCGAAGACTGTGTGAAGATCATTCAGGGTCTCCGTCCGGCCTATGAGGCTTTTCATAATCTGGTGATTTCCGATGAAGCCGTTAAAGCGGCCGTCAATCTTTCCCAACGTTATATCACGGAACGCTTTCTTCCCGATAAGGCAATTGACTTAGTGGACGAAGCAGCCGCCCTGAAAGGTTCGAGATCTCAGACAATTACTCCCGAAATCCAGGCCAAGAAAGATGAAATCCTGAAAATCGAGAAGAAAATCGAAAAAGAAGTACTGGCTCAGGAGTATGAAAAGGCTTCCCGATTGAAGGAGGAAAAAGAAGGTATTCTGAAGCAAATTGAGGAAATCAAAATCGCCCGGCAGAAGAAATCGAAGCAGATCCGAATCACCGAAGAGGACATCGCGGTGATAATCGGAAAAATGACCGGCATTCCGGTGACCAGGATCATGAAGGATGAAGGCAAAAAGCTGGCGCATCTGGAAGACCTTCTGCATAAGTCCATCATTGCCCAGGACGAGGCCGTCCATGAGATTTCCAAGTCTATACGAAGATCCCGTGTGGGTATCGCCTCACCAAACCGTCCTATCGGTTCGTTTATTTTTCTGGGACCCACAGGGGTTGGTAAAACGGAGCTGGTCAAAACCCTGGCCCGCGAGGTCTATAACAACAAAGACGCTCTTATCAAAATCGATATGAGTGAGTTTATGGAAAGGCATAATGTTTCACGTCTGGTCGGCGCCAGCGCGGGCTATGTGGGCTATGAAGAGGGCGGCCAGCTGACCGAAGCCGTCCGGCGCAAACCTTACTCGGTAGTGCTGTTTGACGAGATCGAAAAAGCGCATCCGGAATTCTTCAATATCCTCCTGCAAGTACTGGAAGATGGCTACCTGACGGATGCCAAAGGCAAAAAGGTGGATTTCCGGAACACGATAGTTGTGATGACCAGTAATCTGGGTGCCAAACAGCTGACCGATGAAGCCACCAAGATCGGCTTTGACATTACCAGCGATAAGCTTAAACAAGCTGAATCGGATTTTGAGGACCGCAAAAAACAGGTCTTAAAAGAGCTGAAGGACCATTTCCGGCCTGAATTCCTGAACCGTGTGGATAAGGTCATCGTCTTTAAGCCGCTGACCAGCGAAAACATCGAAGAAGTGGTGAAACTGCAGCTGAATGAATTCAACGAAAGACTCACTGATAAGGGCATCGCCATCGAAACCAGTCCTTCCGCCATCAGTTTACTGGCTGAAAAGAGTTATGATCCAAAATTCGGCGCCCGTCCGGTGCGCCGTAAATTACAGGATTTGATTGAAGACCCGATTGCCGAAAGAATTCTGGATGGCAGTTTCGCGGCCGGCACTCTGATCAGAATTGACCGCGTGAAAGATAAGGATGAGTTTTCTTTCACTCCCGACAAACTCGAAAAATCAAAGATACAGGTAAAAGTAGCCCACGCAAAAGGAAAGATTAAGACCAAAGCTTAATACTATTTATAATTTGTGATTTAGGATTCGTGAATTGATCGCAAAAAAATCACAAAGCATTAATCATCCAAGTCCCAGTTGTTTTTTGATGTCTTCCGCTTGCTGGACTTCTGCCTGCTTTTTTGCCTCTTCCTCTTTCTGGGCCTCCAGATCCTGCCAGGCGCCGGCGTGTTGCTTTTCAAGATCGGCGATCTGGTCAGCGTGCTTCTTTTCCAGCTCAGCGAACTTCCCCTTTTCTTCTTCAAAAATCTTCATCAGCTCATCGATCTGGAACTGCGATAATTGAGGAATGGCCTCGATGATTTTCTTTTTCTCGTTAATGGTCAGAGAGATAGACCCCGCCAGGAGTTCCAGAAACTTCTTTTCGTCAAATTTGGTGTTTGGGTGGGCCGGAATCGGAATGCTTAAAAGAGCCTGGGACGCCTGCTGATTCTGACCGGCGTTGGCTACCAGGCCGCTGACATCCACATTTTCCTCCATAATGCCGGAAAGATCTTTTTGACCTGCCTGACCTGCCGGCGGCTGAGCGCCTGAGGGCTGAGCGCCTGAGGGCTGAGCGCCTGAGGGCTGAGCGCCCTGATCTCCTTGTTGAGCAGCTGAATTTTGTTGCGTCGGATCTTGTGGGTCGTTCATGGCTTGTTTCATTAATTTCAAACTTCAGCGTAACACAATGCCACTATTGACGCAAATTATTTGAATTTGAATATTTGCCCCGGAAAGCCAAATGCGATAATGTAACGGCGTAAACATGACTCATATGATTGATAATGTGCGCAAAGAAATAGACAAGCTGGACTCGGAACTTGTCGGGCTGCTTACCAAAAGGATGGCTCTTTCTGCTCAGCTTGGCCGCGAGAAAAAGGCGGCCGGAATGGAAATCCATCAAAAAACCCGTGAAATGGCTGTTCTGGACTCGGCTAAGCTCCTGGCTGATTCGCTAGGACTCTCCGAGTCTTTTGTAACTGATGTCTATGCGCTTATATTAGCCGAGAGCCGACGCCTGCAAAACCAAGTCTAATTTGAATTTTTCTTTACATTTTCGAGGCTTTTAAGCAGTTCTTCGGCGGCCTTTTTCCAGGCAAAATTTTTGGCCTGCGCAAAACCTTTTTCGATTAACTTATTTCTGAGTTGCTTGTCCCTGCAAATTTCGTGCATGGCATCTTTTATTTCCTTTTGCTCGCCGGAATTAACGAGTATAGCCGCATCTCCCGCGACTTCCGGCATCGCGGTCGCATCGGAAGTGATAACCGGAGTTCCGCATTGCATGGCTTCCAGAATCGGCAGGCCAAAGCCTTCGTAAAAAGACGGGTATAAAAAGGCCAGCGCATGCTGATAAAGCAGTGCTTTATCTTCTTCATCAATAAAACCGGCCAGATGGATGTTGGGATGTTTTTTCAGCTTGGTTTCGCTGAAGATTTTTGGGTGCTTTTTGCCTGCTATTACAAGCCCGACGTTCACTTTTGTGTCTTCCTGCCAGGCTAAATAGGCCTCTATGATTCCGGCCGTATTCTTTCGTGGTTCCAGAGTGGAAAGACATAAGAAGTAGCTATCCGGTAAATCGTACTTCCGTTTAATCAGTTCGAAACCCTTAGGTAAATCCAGAGGCTTCAGATGCCCTCCGGCTGCCTCGTAGATAACCTTGATTTTCGAGTTTTCAATGCCATATTCCCCGATCAGCTGACTTTTTGTAAACTGACTGACGGCAATGATGGAGTCGGCTTCCATCGCTTCTGTTTTAGGTCTGAGAATTTTGTGCCAGAGCCTTGTCTTCCAATTAAACGCATACTTAAAGTCTTCAAAAGAAAGATCGTGAAAGGTGATAATTTTTTTACACTTCTTCGAAACCGGCGCGGGTCTTGGATCGGGTACCCATAAAACGTCAATCCCCTCCCCGATCAGTTTATCGAGTTTGGGCCAGCGGAGGAGACTGAGCGACAGGTTGAAAAGTTTATTCGGAATGCGGGTGCGCACCAGCTTCACGTTTTTCGGAATCTTCGGAAAATGGCTCATATCGACTTCTTTGAAAGCGTTGTACCAGAGCACAAATGTGTGTTTGCTTTTCAGCTCAAAAAGCGCCTCCAGCATGGATTTGATATAAACTTCCACGCCGCTTACTTTTCCGGCCATTAAAGGACGAAGGTCGATGGCTATTTTCATCCTCATAATTTTACCGTCTCATTAAAGTTTTTCAAGGACTTCGGTGAAATTAATATCCTCGATATACCCTTTTAACCGGTCATACATGGCGATCCTGTCCGATTCAGAAAGGTTTTCTCCTGAGTAGTGTCTCAGTGCCCGAATAAGCCCTTTTACTTTCCGAACCATCTTATTGTAAGGTTCACTGTGAACGATTCCCGCATCGGCAGATACTTCTTTTGGGTCGACTAACTGACCTAACCTTTGTGAACGGAGCAGAAGATTCTCAATCGTGAGTGTCAGCGGTGACGCCGCAATATCACGCAATATACTTTCCCGCTCATCCTGGACCTGAAAGACTTTACAGATTACTTCAGCATTTCCTGTTTTATCGCGAACCAATCCGCCGTCCCCCGCGGCAAATCCGGCCGTGACAGAACACATTTTCGCCCGGAGTTTAGCGCCATATTGACTGAATGGTCTCACTGTCGGTTTCTGCAAATCGGGCACAGAATCAATTCTGCGCTGAACGGCCTTTGCGCCACCATCCCGCCCAAGCTCCCTGCGAATACCGGAAAAGGCATCCTGCGCCCGTTCCATGACAGATTTTTCTTCATTGATTTTTTTACCCAGAATCCTTTTATCATGCTCAACAAATCCTGATTTGCCGAAAATCTGATTCAGTCTGCTTTTGAGCCTGCCTGCCGCTTTCACCATACGCGCGCAAGAGGTGCCGGGGTTATGACGGTCCAGACTATCTTTTATGTCCTGGATCTCAGTGAGAATATCCACCGCTTCTTCCTTGAATTCATTTACCACGCCGCCCAGAACATCAATTTCATCACGTATCCGCTTCTTTATTCCATCTATTTCCGGATCATTTTCACTCATGCCTATAAGATCCCCCTGAATGCCGCCAATACTTGTTTTGACGCCTTCGAGTTTCTCATCTTCACGGTCATAACCTTTTTCGGCATGAATAGCCATTCTGTGCGCACTGTATACGCTGTCATATACCTGCATTATTTTCCGTTCCTCACCTTTTTTTCCGTTACCCGAATAGAAAAAGAAGAATATTTTACCGTCGTGCGCTTCATCGTAGCCTTCCAGAACCATGGCGCGGTGAGTTTGCCTGCCGTAAACCTCCATCGGCTGAAGATGCATAAAAATATCACAAACCTGCGGTGTTATTTCCGCTTTTAATTCAAGTTTCTCAAATTCACTAAGTCCTTTCAGGTCAGCCAGATTAAATTTCTCAACAAACCAGTCCGGAATGCGCTCTGGAGCTACAGGGCACGCGTGAAGCGGAACCCTGTCGTATTTCGTTCGGGTGAGTTTATGTTTCGTATTGGGAAAAATTCTTGCTTCGACGGGGGTGAAGACGTCCTGGTAGGTTTTGAAACGTGAATTTACCATACGCCAGTCGTTCCCTCTGGCTAATCTGAATCTTGGAGGTAAATTCTTCAGGGCTTCCTGAACGGGATTGAAGGTGAGCAGTCGGGGTATCTGGTCACGCATTAACTGGACCAGTATTTCCGTTTCCTCCAGCCTGGATTCCAGGGCTGAAATAGTTTCATGTTTTTTATCAACTCTTGCCTGTGAGATACCGGAGTCTTTTCCTTTTTCCTCCTTTCTGCCAAGGGCTATTTCATGCTTGGTCAGAATCTCTTTTTCTTTTCCAATTCTGGCGCGGATTTTTTCGATTACCGCTTCAGATTTTCTGATTCTGCCGTCCACTGATTCCTTTAGTCGTTCGCGGCGATCTTCCTCGTATTTCATGGTATATGGCTAAAAATAGGAGTGAAATTATGCCAAAGAAGTGCATCTGCGTCAAATGTGCTGTTTGGTTCGTTCGAGCTATTTTGAGTAATTCCGAAGAGTAACTGTCGTATAAAACCGTATGTTAGGCAGCGTACATTTATTAATCCTTAATTTAGTTTCCCGTTCCGATTTCCTCTTCAACAAAAAGTAAAACAAGATTGGTGGCAGAGGGGCCGGAGGTGAATGTCCAGAAATGAAAATTAGTATTTTGTTTCTACAAGCCACCCACTTCTGCCACTGCAGGGATAGTCCTGCCCTTTCATTTTATGCTTCCCGATTGTCATATCGTACGTCTTTTTTCTAAATTTTTTATGGCACCATGAACATTCGATAATATAAGTCGGTCCTGATGACCATGATTTAGGTCTTGCTACAGTTCGAGCTGAAGAAATTATATTAGTTCTGCGCCTTGTTTTCTCGTGAGCTATTTGCGGAGTTAGCAGAGGACCGTTTTCGTTAATTAAAATCGCGCTTTCTGGGGCAAAGGGAATTTGAGTAATTTCAGCGCTCTCAATTCGATCAATTCTGTATGCCCGATTTTCACGAGTATCATGCTTTATGGCTGTAAGGATCAAATTACCTTTCGCCGTTTTTTGAATGGCATACGGCTCAATAATCCGAGTGGTGCCTTGATAACCGAGTTTTACACAAAGATGGTTGGCGGCAGCAAAACGGATTGCCTCTACCGGAGCGCCATGCCAATGAAATGCTGTTGGCGGTGGTGTCCAAGAGGTATCGATAACTTCCCTTACTGCTATTGAAGGAGCTTGAATAGCAGGGGCTCCATGCAACCAATTGAAAAATTCAGGTAAAGCATTCCAAAAGTGTTCATAGGGGGGCAGTTCGTCGAGTTGATGTCTCAGCATATTTCCCCATTCTGACTTTAACTCGTTTAGGAATGGAGATGCAGAAACTGTTTCAAATGTTACAAGGGGAATATTTTTATTTTTACATTTTTTTTCGAGCGTTCGGCATACATCTTCTCTTTTTAGGGTGGGGTCATTTCGCCAGAATAAATTGATAATGTCATATAAATCTCTTGGACGTGCTCTTTCACCCATAGCGCGGATTTTTTCTGCAAATAATTCTGGGAAGCTATAACATAAAACTCCACTATGGGCAGGAAGTGTATCGCTATAGGCATGCTGAATTTTTCTGAAAACTGGTGTAGTAACTATTGGTTCAGCGATAGTAAGATCAAGTTTTATGCTTAATGGCGAATGACTCATGCCTGTAAGACTGCGAAAATAAATTTTACCTTCAGCGCTTTTATTGCCGGGACGTAATCGGACAATTGCTGGCATGATAGAGAAATCAATACCAGCTTCTGTCTGAATTCTCGACTGCATTTCACCAATCGTATTTTGCAAGTAAGAGGCGTCAAAAGGGCTATCCAATAACAAGCTGAAATCGAGATCTTCGGAGAAACGCCATGTCTCTGTAAAACATTTCTTGAGGCACGTTCCACCCTTAAAAATCCATTTATCCTTAATAGCTTCATGGCTGCCAATAGCCCATAACATCCAGCCCAAGACATAATCTCTTTCAACCGTTGTCATGGGCAGGCCCCATTCAGAAGCTGCTTCCTGTAATTCAGCCAATGAAATCATTAATATTCGCATTAACAATTAAATTCCAACGTTTGTTTTTTTTACCACTATGAGGAAGGGAGGGGTCTAAGTAGGCAAAACCTCTATTTTGAATATTTTGGCATTTTTCGATAAAGTTCGCCGAAACATTGATCTTCCCTTCTTCGATCAAAAACCCCAATCGTTTAACAATAGCTTTGTTATTGAATTTATCCGTATAGTCTAAAAGTTTTTTTTCATCCGAATACTTTGAAGAAAAGTAGTCATTAAGAATTTCAAGACAATGTCTGATACCACCACCTAAAGATGGAGTATCCAGTATATCGACAATGGTACGGCTGGGATCTGAAACCAATATCTTACTTTGTCCTTGCCAAATTGTTTCTATACCGAAGAATCGCGCTGTCTTGACTGTGTGAATAATAAAAGAAAAATCGCCAAGTCGTGTTTCTTTTTTCCTTACCCGATGGGACGAAAAAACAACGGTGGAATTAAATAGCTGATCAGTAAAACCCCAATGATGAGCGGCATTCCAGCCGCCAATATAACAAGGTGCGAAAATCTTCGTTGCAACTAGCCAATCATTTGCCGTCCACTGAGAGGACGACATGGCTTCAAGCGGTATAAGTAAATATAAACCCCTTTTAATGCGCTTGAGCCAGCCACTAGAAGCAAGGTATGGCAACAATTTAGTAACCTTTCCTTTAGGAAGTTCAAGAATTTTCTCCGCCTCCTGAACTGTTACTAATCCACTGGTATATCTATGAAGCTTAGTTAAGACTTCACGATATTCTGCAGATATGCCCTTTTTAGCATTTATTTGTGTAGTAATTCTATTCATGATTGAATTATGACACACTAAATTGCAAAAATCAAGGATTTATTCGGCTGTGGATTATAACGCCTGGGAAAGTCGCTACAGCTATCAACCAACCTGGTATAAAGAACATAGAATTAGTTGTTACTTATAAATTTTTTTCGTAACGGAGTGGAGAAAGCACATTATAGCCCCTATAAAAATCTTGTTTTACACCCCTTGTATTCTCTAAGAAATCGGAACGGGAAAACATCCAAAAGATAAATGTATGTTGCCTAACGAGGTTTTATACGAAATTGGATACCATCATTCAACAATGTGGTGCCCGCGACAGGATTTGAACCTGTGACCCCTGGTTCCGAAGACCAGTGCTCTAATCCACTGAGCTACGCGGGCATAACCAAAAAGACTTTAGCAAAAAAACATTCTTAAGTCGATTATACCGCTTAATCCACATACCCTCCCACCTGCAGTTCCCAGAGCTTCCGGTAAAGGCCGCTTTTGTAGTGGATGAGGTCAGCGTGTACGCCGTCTTCGATGATCTGGCCGTTCTGAAGTACCAGAATCCGGTCCATTTTGGTGATGGTGGAAAGGCGGTGCGCGATGACCAGGGTGGTCTTGTTCTTCATCAGATTTTCCAGGGCTTCCTGAATCTGCGCTTCGGAAGCGGAATCCAGACTGCTGGTAGCTTCGTCCAGAATCAGAATCGGCGCGTTGGCCAGAATGGCGCGGGCTATGGCCACACGCTGTCTTTCACCACCGGACAATTTGATGCCGCGTTCACCGACATAGGTATTGTATTTCTCCGGCAGATTCATGATGAACTCATGGCAGTTGGCCAGTCTGGCGGCCGCGATGACCTCTTCGTCGGTCGCTTTCAGCCGACCGTAACGGATGTTGTCCATCAGACTGCGATGAAACAGAATTGGATCCTGAGGCACAAAACTGATCTGCGAGCGCAGGCTGTCCTGCGTGACGCGGGCAATGTCCTGACCGTCGATCATAATCTTACCTTTCTGAATATCGAACAGGCGAAGGATGAGCTTGGTAATGGTGGATTTGCCTCCGCCGGAAGGGCCGACAAGAGCCACCTTTTCGCCCGGTTTTATCTTAAAGCTCAGGCCGTGTACAACTTCGGTATCGCTGGAGCCATAGGAAAAGCAGACCTTTTTGAATTCGATTCTTCCGCGGATGATCCTGATATCCTTTGCCTTGAGGACATCTCTGATTTCGTGCTCCTGCTCAAGAACCTGTGTCATTTCCTCGGCATCCGCCAGGTTCCGGTAAAGATCACGGATGTTTCTGCCGAATCGCCAGATATTCCGGAAAATCTCGAAAATGTAAACCTGAATCCACACGAAGTCACCAATCGTTACCTCGCCTACCTGCCATGCACGGACGGCGAAATAGAAAATCAGAAATTCCAGCGTGATCATCATAAGGCCCTGAAAAGCATCAGCGATCTGGCCGATATTCCAGGAAAGAACCGTTTTTCCGGCCCACTTGGATGTAACTTTTCCAAATCTTTTAACTTCGTAAGGCAAGGTCGAAAAGAATTTAAGATTGGAGTTATTCGTAATGGTATCCGCCAGAGCCCCCGTTACTTTCGTATCCATTTCTGCCTGCGCGATATCGTATTTCCATTTAAAACGGGTGAACAGCAAGGTGGAAATTATAAACACTACAGACCAGACCAGCATAATTACGCCGATGATGGGTTTGATCCAGAGCAGAATGACAAAGATAAAGACGATTTTGAGAAAAAGCGGTATCAGATCAAAGTAGAGTCTATCGGCAAAGCCCTCGAAAGAACGGACGAACCGGCCTACCTTTTTGACCAGAGATCCACTGAAGTTATCGGTAAAGAAACGGTGCGAATGTTTTTGCAGATATTCAAAGCAGGTGTTGTAAAGATCCCGCATGACACCAGTCTGAAAGTAAGCCGTACTGAAGTGAATCCCACGCTGGAAGACCCACTGAATCATTCCCCCGCCTGCAATCAGCAAAAGGATTTTAATGAGCTTGGAAGCTATTTCCTGAGCCGCTCCTGCCTGAGAAAGTGTATCGAAGAAGACCTTGAACAGGTAAGGAACTGCCAGATCGATGGCGGTGGAACCGAGCATACTGACTGCCATGGCCAACATTAGCCACTTGTATTTGGCGGAGTGTTTCCAGTATGCCTTTAATGTCTTTTTAGTGGAGGGGTGCATGAATTTGTTTAGCGGCAAATGTTTAAAACGCGAAAAAGTCTAGTTTGTTTCATAAACAGACTACTTTAATTCTACAACATTAAGGTTATGTTGTCAAAGTCCGCGCCTTATCTTAGACGCTTACTTTCCTGCCACATGGCCAGAATAGGGCTTGCTATAAAGATGGATGAATAGGTCCCAACAATGATTCCGACGATCAGGGCGAAGATAAAAAGTCTGATTGCGTCGGCACCCCATAAGAACAGCGCTACCAAAGGAAAAAGAGTAGACAGGGAAGTGTTGATGGAGCGGCTCATTGTCTGATTCAGGCTGATGTCAGCGATATCGCCGAAAGTATCGTCGCGCCCCTGTTTTTTCAGGTTTTCGCGGATCCGGTCAAAAACCACAATGGTATCGTGCACCGAAAAACCCATGACTGTTAAAAGAGCAGTAATAAAAAAGACATTCACCTCAAATCTAAGCAGTGCGAATACGCCCAAAGTGATCAGTATATCGTGGATCAGAGCTAAGATAGCCGCGAACCCAAAGCGCCATGGACTGACTTTTTTTGGCACTTTGCGAAAAGCGTAGGCGATATAAAGGACGATGGCTACCGTGGCGATCCCCAGTGCGATAACCGCCTTCCGCTTAAGTGTGTCTCCGATTTTCGGGCCGATCGTATTGAAACGAAGAAGTTCGTAACCGCCTATGGCCGATGTGACGGATCCGCGGACCGCCTGTAGCTGTTCCTCACTCATATCCCTGGACTGGACGATATAAGTATTCTGATCGGTCATCGTGATCTGACTTACACTCTGCGGGTAAGCCTCGTCTATAGCCGCGAAAAGCTCGTCGGTGGCGGGATTCAGTCCTTTCTCAAACTCAAATTCCATAATGGAACCGCCTGTAAAATCAATGCCATAAACAAGACTGCTGCCAATATTCAATTTGTTGCTGATCATGGCGCCGATGCCTATAAGAATGGCAAGGCCGGAAATAGCGAACCAGACTTTGGTGTATTTGATGAATTTGTAGGTCATAGTTAATTAGATATCAAGATTTTTAACTTTTTTAGCGTGGGTCTGGATGAATTTTCGGCGGGGAAGCACTTCGGAACCCATAAGGGTATCGAAGGTGGCGTCCGCCATTTCAGCATCCTTTACCGAAACCTTAAACATGGCGCGCCTTTCGGGGTCCATCGTCGTTTCCCAAAGCTGATCGGGGTTCATTTCGCCCAGACCTTTATAGCGCTGAATGGAAACACGGGTTTTGGCGGCCGGCTTGCCTGCCAGCTCGGTAATCTCCCCCTCATTTTCCGTTGCCGCTTCCTCGGCGGCTGCCTCTTCCGCTTCCGCAGCTTCTTCTTCTGCGTCACTGAGTTCTTCTTTGATCCCCCAGCTTTCCAATACCTTTGCTTTTGCTTCCTCCGTGTAGGCGTATTCGGTCAGTTTGCCCCTGGCCAGTTTGAATAGGGGCGGCTGTGCGATATAAAGGTATCCCGCTTCGATAATCGGCTTGAAGTAACGGTAAAAGAGGGTAAGCAATAAGGTACGGATGTGTGCGCCGTCCACATCGGCATCGGTCATGATCACAATTCTTTTGTAGCGGATTCTTTCGATGTCGAAGGTTTCACCGATACCCGTGCCCAGTGCGATGATAAGAGCCTTGATTTCGTTATTGGAAAGCATGCGGTCAAGTCTGGCCTGTTCCACGTTCAGAATTTTTCCGCGAAGCGGAAGTATTGCCTGCCTGAAGCGGTCGCGGCCCTGTTTGGCACTGCCTCCGGCGGAATCTCCCTCGACGATATAAAGCTCACTTTCAGAAGGGTCGCGACTGGTGCAGTCGGCCAGTTTGCCGGGCAGGGTCATGCCCTCCAGCGCGCCTTTACGAAGTACTGTTTCGCGGGCGGCCCTGGAAGCGAGCCGCGCGCGGGAGGCCAGCATTCCCTTGGCAATGATCCCCTTCGCGTCGTTGGGATTTTCTTCAAGATATTCGCTTAATTTTTCGTTAAACACCGATTCCACTGCGCTTCTGACCTCGGGGTTGCCCAGTTTGGACTTCGTCTGACCTTCGAACTGGGGATCGGCGAGCTTGACCGAAATAACTGCAGTCATCCCTTCACGCACGTCATCAGTGGTCATGTTATCGTCTTTCTCTTTCAGAAAACCTTTGCTGCGGGCGTAATTATTCAGAGATCGGGTCAGGGCGGAACGGAAACCCGTCAGATGCATGCCACCCTCGGTGGTGTGGATGTTGTTTGCGAAAGTGATGATGTTTTCGTTATAAGCATGAGTGTATTGCAGAGCTACCTCGATTTTGCACTCAGGGACATCTTTTTCGATATAAATCACTTCGGAAATCGGTTCTTTGTTCTGGTTGAGATGACTGACGTAAGACTGAACACCGCCTTCAAAATAAAAAGCGTATTTGTAAGTGTTGTCTCCGACGATTTTTCCTTCGTAACGCCCTTTACGTTTGTCTTCGACAGCAATGGTAACACCCTTGGTCAGGTAAGCCTGCTGCCGGCATTTTGTGATGATTGTCTGTATATCGAATTCGGTCGTCTCGAATACCTTTTCATCCGGCCAGAATGTAATTGATGTGCCTGTGGAATTGGTTTCGCCGATTATTTTGATATCCCCCTGAGCGACGCCCATTTTATATTCCTGATAATGAACTTTTCCGTCACGCCTGACTTCCGCGACAATCTTGGTAGAAAGGGCGTTAACGACAGAAACGCCAACGCCATGAAGTCCGCCGGATACTTTGTACCCGGAAGCGTCACCGCCAAACTTGCCCCCGGCATGAAGCACTGTCAGTACTGTTTCGAGGGCGGAAGTTCCGGTTACTTTGTGTTTGTCAACGGGGATACCGCGGCCGTTATCGGCAACGGTCAGACTTCCGTCTTCATTTATAATGATTAAAATGCGGTCGCAGAAACCGGCCATGGCCTCATCGATGGAGTTATCGAGTACCTCCCAAACCAGATGATGAAGGCCGCGGACATCGGTCGTTCCGATGTACATTCCGGGTCTTCTTCGTACCGGCTCAAGTCCTTTTAAGACCTGAATATTTTCCGCTGAATATTGTTGCTTGCCTTCGGCCATAAATCATTTAAGTCAAAAAACCCTATTGAGTTTAAAGTATTTGTCTTGGCCCCGCAATATTATTTGACGGATAATGAATCCAGGTCTTTCAGGCTCATTTCGCTTATCATGTCTGCAATTCCTGTACCGGTTATTTCGAGCGCTTTGTTCCCGCTTATATCGAGCGTAAAGCTGATGAGGTCATCATCCAGTGCCAGCTCATGTATTATTATTTTATTAAACGGGTACGCGGTTTCAATCTGGCCGGTGGCCACTTCATACCCATTTTCCCGCATTAAAGAAATCACCCACTGGTCGGCCAGCTGTTCAAAATAGTCTTTGACGCCGGTATCCTGACCGCTGAACAGAGGATGAGAAACCGATACAAATTTTTCTGTTTCAGGGTCATAAAGAGCGGAAACTTTCAGCCCCAGGGTCAAAAGTTCAAGGTCCTTCATCGAAAGAAGCCCCTTGTCGGTGTAAGAGATATTTTCCGGAGCAATTTCAAGTTCATTTTGTCCGGCAAAGTAGGTAAAATCACCCACTGTCTTTAATTCCTTTTCCAGCCGGAATTCCGCTTCCACCACTTTTTCCGCCAGCTGACTGATCGGAACACGGTCCAGCAGAATCAGCCCTTCGGCGCCTGTTACTTTCGTCGCCTCTTTGGTGCCCGCGTAATATTCAAAACTCACTTTTATTGCTTCCTTCTGGTCCGGCCTGACAATAAGCGCGTTTTTTATTTCGAACCGGTTCAGGTTCAGCGCGTCCAGAATCACAATATCGGATTTCGCCTCGGGAATGACAATTCCGTAGGCGTTCAGCTGATTGTAAGCCAGCTGTCTGGCGACATCCTGGGCAATGGCCTGACCTTCCTGAGCTTCTATTTTTTCGCGGTCCGTAATCAGAAGTTCGATCCCCTCCTCCAGCTTAGGCACAGGAACTAACGACTCAAGCTCAGCGCCCTTTTTCAGCGCCATCACTATATCATTCAACCGGAATGACCCTCTGTATGTTTTGCCGCCTGTAATCACATCCGTAACAGAGTTGCTGACAAAATCGTAGGTGGCGTCAAAAGAAAGCAGTTCATTTTTGGCCCCCCTGTCAATCAGACGGGCATTTTCAACCTTAAAGTAAAACCCGCCTGACGGTTTCAGGCTGATGTCCGCGTAATTCACATTGATTCGCGCGTCCAGGAAGCGCTCCGCCACCTGGGCGGCCGTTGGGGCTTCCACCTTCGATTTCATAGTGAGTTCTTTTTGGTCCAATTCAAAGAATTTTCGCAAATCCCCGGAAAGCGCTTCATCCCGCCTGACGGTCTGAAAGTAGTCGCGGAATTTGGTTTCATCAATAGACTCAGCGGCTCCGTGAAGCACATTTTCGGCGTATTCAATTCGCTGGGCCAGAAGCCTGCCGTTTTCAAGAAAAATCTGCGTACTGCTTAAGTCGGGACTCAGGCTTTCGATTCCAAGACTGACATAACTGCTTTTGAGGTACTGTTTTGCCAACAGATAACGGTAAGATGAAATCAGGGAAGCGGCAATCTGGAGTCGATCTGAAGTGACTTCAAAACGCGCTTCCTCAATATCCTCTGCATAGGCCATCTTCATAATTCCGCTCTCGTCAAAAACGTCCAGTACCGGCGAGGTAATGAAATCGATGTATGAAAGAATCGTGTGGTTCAGAATGCCCGACTGCCGGTCGAACTCGCCGATATTGGCTTCCGTCAGCGTCATTTTCCAGGCATTCAGCCATTTTGCGGCCACGGTTTCAGAGGTTTGAATATCTTGCTCATAAAGAGTCCGTCTCAGGTCCGTCAGGTAAATGTCAAGAACGTGAGGCCCCTCTTTGCCGAGTACATGATTTATCAGGTCTTCTTTTAGAAGATAGGCGGGAGTTCCGATTCGTGAATATTCGATAGAATAGAGTGTATTGACGATCAGATTGTTGATCTGCGGGTCATTGCGGCGCATGTTCGCCAGGGCTTCAAATTTTTCTATCACTTTTGCCGCCTCTGCCAGGTCTCCGCTATTCTGAACGGCCCCAAGCAAATAAGCCAGCATCGTTTTTGCCCTGGCTATGTCCAGATTGCGTCTGGCCTCGGGGATAAAGGTCAGGTACCGAAGCGCTTTCTGGCAACCTGAGCGAATCCTGTAAACCAGCCCTGAGGTAATCAGACTGTCGTTAAATTCTGTCCGCTCCTTTTCAAAATCGTTCGCGTTTCGGCGCACCCATTCATCAGCCAGTACCTCGTCCGAAATTGGCATCATCTTGAGTTCTTTTTTGAGCTTGGACGGCTTGAGGGCCGCATAGGTATCTGTGATTTGCTGATCCACAAAAGTTACCTGGTTGTGCAGAGGCACCGAGAAATCGCTCAGCGTCCCACCATTCTCTCCCAGTAGTCTTAGCCGTACGCTTCCCGTCACCACCATCAGGCGATTAATAGGGGCTGAGTAGGTAAGAATTCCGACGTTGTGCTGTAAATCGACGATGCTCCGGGGGGTCCTGACTTCAATCGAGTCAAGGGCGTTCACCCAAATGCTCCCCGCCAGCAGTTCGATTTCAAGTCTTGGTTTGTCGGGTATAAAGGGGCCGTTTTCAAAGTAATTGTTTTTGACCAGACGTATCTCGGTCTGTTCATCAAGACGGACTGCATTTGACTCCAGCACCAGTTCGGCGAACTCGGCCTGGCCGGTTTTGATATAGGTTCCCGAAAAGACTTCCTCATCCTTCTGCGCGGACCGATATGTCTCGTCGTAAGCGGATCTGACTTCAATGTCCTCAATTGTTGCCGAAATCAGTTTCGGCGCAACAGGCCTGAGTGCTTCAGGCTGACCGCCAAGATATTTGAGCCCGTAAACCCCAAGACTGGCCAAAAAGAAGATAAGACTTACCAGAACAATATTGCGCGAGAACTGTGACGTGAGGTCCTTGGTCATTATTTTTTTATATTCCCTTAATTTTATCAGAATCTGAGCCAAAAATCAATGCGTTTTGGCGCTATTCCAAGAGCTTTCCGTGAGTTTTTAGTCCTTGACAGATAATTTAAATTGTAGTATATTTACATGCCTTATCGCCAAGGCCGTTATGTAGCGGGCGAGATGATCCTTAAAATATTGGCTTTCACTACCCGTTTTCGGTTCTTCATTTTTTAAGTGTGCCCTGCCATTCCGGCGTGGACATACTTTTGGAGGGCCTGAAGTTCCGGGTGGTGAAAATCGCCCAAAAAACGTTAACTCCAACCAACAGGAGGCCACCATGGCCGATGATTTCAAAGGGAAGAAATTCCCCTGGGCCTACTACGCCCTGGCGACGATGTTCGTCGTCATGGTCGGCGGGAACCTGGTGTCCGGCAGTTTCGCCGGATGCGTGAGCCCCGACAACCGGACGGCGGAGGAGATGACCCGTGACTACGGGAACTACCGTCATCGGCAGAACAAAGCCTGGGGCATTGACAACGTGCCCCACTTCGCCGATCTGGCCACGTGCCAGATGAAGAAGATGGGCTTCTGGGATGCGAACGGCAGGACCGTGGAGAAAACGGTCTACCTTCCAGCCAAGGCGGGCACGAATCCGGAGGTAGACAGCAAATATCTCTGGTACGGCAACCTAAACAACCATAGCCTCGCCTGGCGGAGGACACTGGTGATCGAGAAGTTCGGACAGCTCCGGCTGCACAAGAACTTCAAGGACACCGTCAAGTGGTTCTCCGAGGGCTTCGAGGCCTTCAAAAAGGATCACCCTTCGGTGTCCGAGAAGGAGGTTTTCGAACAGTACGTCGATTACTTCCTGTCACTCCCGCTGGTCTGCCCCCGCTGGGTCAATGGCAACTGCATGAAGACATGGGACGGAAGTACCTCGAAGGAGGATGCCGATAAGGGCAGAGACTGTCTGCTCAACCAGATGCTGGCCGAGCAGGTCACCAAGGCCAACCGCGAGCTGCACGACGAGAAAAAAGTCGAGATTCAGCCGGTGGTCTGCTTCCGGAGCAATCTCCACCAGTCGGTGATCTTCGTCACCAACAACGGCGGGAAGTGCTCGCTGGAGGACAGCGGAAGTAACTTCCGCATGCCAGGCAACAGCCACCATGAGCTGGGTCTCGCGATGGATCTGGCAAACTTCAAGGAAGCCGAGCCCTACCTGGCTGACGTGGGGATCGCCTGCGGATTCGTCCCGGACGACGCGGGCCACTGCTCAACCGCCGAGGAAAACATCGACAGGATCCTCGCCGGATGGAGCAGAAGAATCGGTGGCTGGGGAAGAAAGGGGAAGGACATTTACAAGTTCTTCTTCGGGAAGTAGGCCGCTAGGCCACCCCGGAACTTCGCTAAGAGTCCCGGTATCGACATTCGTGTCGGTGCCGGGCTCTTCGACCTGCCTGTTTTTATTGATGTCGTTGCCGGTGTACGCTGACAGAAGCCGACGCGCTTTTTTCCGGCCGGTCCGTGACAGAACTTGAATAATTACGGAGCCTGAATAACTACGGATCTTGAATAAATTTTGTGTTCACTTTTCGAACAATTTTTTTGTTCAGTTTTTTCGGCTTATTTAAGCTTTTTTTGTGTTTTGTCGTGCGTATTTATTATTTGAATTCTGCGAGCTTTTTTGCCTGGTCGTCCAGGCTCAGTTTTTCGATTATATCATCAATGTTTCCATCCATGATTCCGGTGATGTTGTTCCAGCTTTCGTGAATACGGTGGTCGGTCACGCGATCCTGCGGGAAGTTGTAGGTGCGGATCTTTTCGCCACGATCCCCTGTGCCGATCTGGCTGCTGCGGGCATCGCCGCGTTCTTTGGCCAGACGATCTTCCTCGGCCTGGTAAAGGCGGGAGCGCAAAACGCTCATGGCTTTGTTTTTATTCTTGAGCTGGGATTTTTCATCCTGACAGGTCACCACCATATTGGTCGGCAAATGGGTAATGCGGACCGCCGAATCAGTGGTATTCACGCTCTGTCCCCCGTGACCGCTGGCCCGGAATACGTCGATGCGAAGGTCGGCGGGCTTAATATCTATGTCCACTTCTTCAGCTTCGGGAAGCACCGCCACGGTGGCCGCCGAGGTATGAATACGTCCCTGCGATTCGGTCACCGGAACACGCTGAACGCGGTGCACACCGCTTTCGTACTTTAATCTGGAATAGGCCCCCTCCCCTTTTACCATAAAAATCATTTCCCTGATTCCTCCGCTGTCCGCCTCGGTCTTGCTCATTAGCTCTGTCCTAAAGCCGTTATCGTCCGCGTAACGCATATACATACGGGCCAGTTCCGAAGCAAAAAGGGAGGCTTCTTCACCGCCTGTCCCCGCCCGGATTTCCATGATCACGTTGCGGTCGTCGTTGGAGTCTTTAGGGAGCATGGCCACCTTTAACTCATCCTCTAGTTTGTCGCGGGATTTTTTGGCTTCTAAAAGCTCTTCTTTTGCCATTTCCAGCATTTCCGCGTCCTTTTCAGTTTCGAGCAGTTGTTCGCAGTCTGAAATCCGCTTCAGCACGCCCTCGTATCGTGTGATCAGTTCGACTACCGGACGCAGATGGGATTCTTTGCGGGCCAGATCACGATACGCCTTTTGATCGGATACGACTGCGGGGTCTGCCAGCTTTTTGGATAATCCGGCATATTCTTCTTTGATTTTCAGCAGTTTTTCGAGCATTTTTTGGTCATTCTTAAGTGAGATTAACCTAAGAATTGACTCAATACAAGATGACCATTGATTTTTTGGCTTAAATTTGCTATAATTGAAAGATTCTGAATTTATGAATAAAGACCAGGATAAATACAAAGACCACCGCACTTCTCTTCTGGAATGGGAGACACCTGAATTTGTGCCTGCTCCGCGGGGTAAACGGTGGTATATCACGGCCGGCCTTATTATGACCGCTTTAGTGCTTTACGGACTCTTTACCGATAACCTGACGATGGCCATTGTTTTTATACTGATGGCGGTTGTCTTTCTGCTGACCGAAAAAAAAGAGCCGAAGATCGTCAAAATGATCATTTCCGACATGGGAGTTCAGTACAAGGGGCAATTTTATCCATATCACCATATAAACTCCTTCTGGCTGGTTTACCATCCGCCTTATGTGCAGGCGCTCTATCTGCGCATCCGCAACGGCCGGCAATTTAAGCACCTGAGAATTGAACTGAACGGCCAGAGGCCGCAGGAAGTCCGCGGGCTCCTTTTGAAGGAAGTCGCTGAAAGCGAGGGTGCCCATGAACCTGTTTCAGACGCGCTTGTCCGTATTTTAAAACTGCAATAATGAATCCATGCTTTTCCTCACAGCATCGGAATCAGGAGTGTTCAAGACCGGTTTTTATGGGCGGCGGCGCAACCGGTGTGAGTGGCGGCGCGGAAGTACCTGAAAGAGAAGTGGAAAAACCGCCTGTTCCGAAACTTGAATTTGAGTTTAAACCGGGCATTACCACGCATGACGAAGTGTGGGCGAAAATTGACGAAAAATACGGTGAAAGCCCTTATCAGAACCTTATCGTCGATTATGTGGATAAACTATTGCCTCGCGGCCCTGCCGAATACAGGATGGCTATTGTATTAAGTTCCGCGGAAAGGTACGGTCAGTTTTACAAGCAGACCAGAACTGACTTCATGAAAGGGGCAGATGACCTGGAAGATAAATTCGAAACTTCAGTAAACAGGATTCGTGGAAAAACCAGCGAAGAGCTGGACGCTCTGAAGTCCGCTGTTGAAGGTGCGAGAGCGCTGACCGAATTCAAAGGCATTATGCCTCCTCCGGAAGACAAAGACGCGGTGGAAGATTACTTTGACGATTACCTGGATGCTATGAATGGCCGTTACTTTAATGAGGAAATGGATGAAGGGAATAAAGGCCACGAAAACTACGGGAGACTGAGCGGCAACTTCAAGAATAACATGGAAAACCGGGTGGAAGCTAAACTGGACTGGCTTCTGAATAAGAAGGAGACGAAAAAAGAGGATTTGGAGGCATTCAAGAAGGAAATCGCCGACCGCTATGAAACTTATTCAAAGTTTGACAAAAGCACCAGCATCATTTCAGGGGCCGATCTGGCCGCGCTGGAAAAGCTCGCCAACCCGCCTTTGGATGCTATCGGCCAGGTACTTAGCGAGGGTAATGAGCGAACGATCAGACAACTGGAGATCATGCACCTTTTAAATCCCGGCGCGTGGAAAGATACTATTAAGGCCGCCAGCGATATGGTCGTTATGACCGCCCTGAACGGCGGCATGGAAAATGAATTTATCGCGGCCGCCCGCAAATATAAGGAAGCTGAAGACTTTGATGACGCGGTGGACGTTTTTGAGGATAAGCTGGACGAGGTTTCCAAAGTCGGTGTGACGGAAACACTTGCTTTGATTCAGGAATTCCACACGGAGTCCAACAGTGAAGTGCTTGACTACGAACGTAATATAGAGCCGAAATCACTGACCGTTCAGGTCAGCAAACAGCTGGATTACCTTTTGGGCGGAGTTCTAAAACCCCACTGGGAAGAAGACCGGATGATCGTCCGTTTTATGACCGCAAACCGCGAGGAAAGGCAGGAGATACTGGGTAATGACGCCCAGCGGGGCATTCTTTTCCGCGGCATAAAACTTGCCACTGAAAAGTATCCCGATATTTTTGCCGGATACAATGTTCCTGATGACGTAAAAAAACTCAGGCGCAGTCCCGACATTACCAAACCCACCAGACATGATCAGGCCGCCCAGCTGATGGCACTTATTATTCTTGGCCGGCAGGCAAAGGTGATCGTCAGCAAGCTGAATAACACACCGCAACACACCGGCAGGGACTTTATTAGCGAAATCGATAATACAAAAGTGCCTGATGATGCCAAAATGGTGCATGAAGGGGTTAAATTCAGTGCGCCCGGTACCCAGAGGGCCCGCTTTCAGTCGGCTCTTGAGCGCGGCGGTTTTAACGCGCGCGATCTGGCCCTGAAGGGGGTTAAGATTCTCGGCGTGCTGGCTATTCTGGCCAACGCGGGACAATCGTTCAGCGAAACCGAAGGCGATTTTGTCGACCGGATTTTTCAGACAGGCGAAAAAATGCTTACAAATCAGGGGGTGCTTGTGGGGGCCGCGGCGGCGGCCGGCGCCCATCTGGCGGAACGCAACCCGGCCTTCTTAAAATACCCATGGCTTTCAAAATATCACCGGCAAAAGATCATGGTCGATTTCAAGCTCGAAAATATTGCCGCCCGGCTGGGAAAAGAAGGGCGCGAGGAGGTCAGACGCTTTACCTTTAACAATGCCGAATGGCGCGCTCTTCAGCACGACAGTATGACGGGCGAAAAGATTCAGGAGCTTCTGAAAGACAAAGCCCAAAAAGCCAAAGGCGGCCTCAAGCCAGTCGTAACGGTGGAAGATCTGAGTCAGATCATCACGGAGCCCAGCATTATAAGCACCCTGACCCGCGGCGGCAAAAGCGCCCGCATGCGCTACCTGTTTTATCAGAAGTTCTTTGCCGCGCCCATTAAACCCGATGTGAACCGCATGAAGGAACTCTGCACGGGCACATCCCATATTTCGCCTAACCCCGCCGCCCCAGACGCATGAAATCTTTAAACCATTTAATCAAAGGAATCCTGACGGGTCTCATGGTCCTCATGATGCTGAACCTTGGCGCGGGTTTATTGGCCCCTTCCGCGGGTACGATAATGGTTCCGGAGGCCTACGCCGAGGTTGATTTTGACGCGGCTGTGGGAAATATGAAACCCGTTGAGGAGGTGCCCAAAGACAATACGGCGGTCAGCGACATGCTGAAAAAAGCGGCTACATGGGCGAACTGGGGCCATGCTTTTTTTGCGCCGCTTATTAATTTTTTCTCCTTCCATATCGGGAACTTTCTTGGCACCGATTATATTTACAATGGCGATATGGGCGACATGCTCCATAAGATCTGGGTGATCAGCCGGAATCTGGTCAATATCGCTTTTGTTTTTATTCTGCTCTGGCTGGCCCTTAACACGATTTTTAATCCCGGCTTTCCGCTGGATGACCTTAAAAAGAAACTGCTGATTTTCGCCCTGCTCCTGGTGGGGGTGAATTTTTCGTGGCTGGGAACCAGGATCGTGCTGGACGCGGCCAACGTGACAACCCATGCCGTTTTCGCGATCCCGTCGGGCATAAGCAGTCCGCCGACTGAGGCCACCCCCTGTGAAATCAACGGGCCTGAAGAACTGGCGCGCGGTTCCTGTTATCCCACCACAATAATCGCTCCGGCGGATTCCGGAAACCAGCCCCCGCTTATATGGGAAGATAATGAGGGTGACAGTGACAACTGCGCCAAAGCGAAAGCGGCTTATAAAGACGCCTACCAGCAGGAAGGGCAGGAAGAACCCGGAGCGCGCGATCCATTTGCCGATGAAAAAAATCAGAAATTCTGGGGAAGAATGTCCATCTGCATGGAAAACCTGAACCTTGTTAACTACAACCAGAACACCGCCGTGATTTACCTGACCTACGGCATGGCGAGAATACAGAATCTGATAGCGCCGGTCGGCGGAGGCGGCCCCGCCAATCTGGCAGTCAGTGTGCTTATGTCTTACTCTATTCAATTGGCTTACTCCGTGTCGTTACTCGCTTTATTTCTCGCGCTTATTGTACGCACAGCCATACTCTGGCTTTTTGTGGCTTTTTCGCCTTTTCTGGTTCTTCTTATCTGGTTTAAAGGCAAGGAAGA
>JAHJFD010000009.1 GCA_018825145.1 Patescibacteria group bacterium | reverse complement strand
ATTGAATCGCTTGCGAACGAATCCAAATTCACGGAAACAATCAATACCGACAAAATCCTCACCTACTTTAGATTTGTTGCTAACATTGAAGGCAAAGAGGGGAAAAATGAGGGTGAAACACGTATCGCCCAAAAAATCGATGGCAATAGGGAGCCTCTTGCTTCCGCCCCGATTGGTTCCTCCTGGGAAATCACAAACGGTGAAGGTGTTTCTTTTAAAATTACCAAGAATGTGAAGGAAAAATATTCAGTAGCAATAACGGGCATTAATGAAAAAAGCGCGCGGACATACGCGGCACTTGCTAAGGATTTTAATTATGTGCTACCCGAAGACCGCAGACCACAGGCCGCTCCTACCGCAGTTGCCGCCAGAGAAAGGACCCCAGCACAAGAACGCGGCAGAGTCGCGACTGAAGCTGAAGCAGTTATAAATAAAGATGAAAAAGGGCCTACAACTAAAGAATATCCGGATAATTTTGATTATGCAGAAAAAATAATGATTGCGAATCTAATAAGCAGAACAAAGATCGAGAACTTTCCTCTTCAAACTGAACTTTTTGGTAAAAAATACGAGATTACCCGGAAAATGCGAGGGCCAACACCTCATTATAAAATAGAAGAAACAACATAACGATTCTATCCTGTGGCTTCTCAAGCATTGTTAGATCAATTCCTGCAGGCGATTAATGCTTCAAAGAGTTTTCAGGCCCTGCCCCCTGAAGATCAGATTAAATTTAAAGAAATTTATGCCACGGCAAGTGATAAACAGCTTACTTTAGCCCTGGAAGAAATCAGAAAGAATGACGCGGAGATGATCAGGCTTGAAAAAGAGGCGGCTGATTTGGCAGAGGAACAGGTAAAAATTACGCAGGCCCTGAAAAATACAATGAAACAGATTGAAAAAGAGGAAATAACGGAAAACAACGCCATCGATAAAGAAGAGTCCGAAAAAGCTGCTGAGGCCGCGCTGCATGAATTAGATTAGGGCGGGCTTTTTTTTGTGCCATTCTGTCGCCTGTTCAAAGGCATGGCCCACATGGAACAGATTGTCTTCTTTGAATTGGTTCGCGATGATCTGCAGGCCGATGGGCAGGCCTTTTGAGCTGAAACCAGCCGGGACGGACATACCGCAGATTCCGGCTAAATTGATTGGAGTAGTGAGTACATCGCACATGTACATAGCCAGCGGATCATCCGTCTTTTCACCGATTTTAAAGGCCGGCGTGGGAGAAGTCGGGGTGATCAGTGCGTCACATTTTTCAAAAACTTCTTCAAATTCTTTTTTCATCAGGGCGCGGACTTTGGCGGCTTTTAAGTAAAAAGCGTCGTAGTAACCGGCCGAAAGCGCGTAAGTACCAAGCATGATGGTGCGTTTTACCTCGTCTCCGAAGCCCTCGGAGCGGGATTTCATGTAGATTTCCTGCAATTCTTTGGCGGCGTCGGTGGTATGGCCGTATTTGATGCCGTCGTAGCGGGCCATATTGGTACTACCCTCGGATTTGACCAAAATGTAGTAGGTGGGAATGGCGTATTTGGTCAGGGGCAGACTTACTTCGATGATTTTGGCCCCCAGTTTTTTCATGACTTCGATCGCTTCAAGTATTGAGTCGCTGACTTCTTTTTCAACGCCTTCGGCAAAATATTCCTTTGGCACGCCCAGAGTTACGCCTTTCAGGTCTTCTTTCAGAAATCCGGAGTAATCAGGAACAGACATGTCTGGCGTGGTGGCGTCTTTTTCAGATCGTCCGGCAATTGCCTGAAGTACCAGAGCCGCGTCTTCCACGGTTTTAGTAAATGGGCCGATGGTATCGAAGGAAGAGGCATAAGAAATACAGCCATGTCTGGGTACCCGGCCATAGGTTACTTTGAGGCCCACCGTACCACATAGGCTGGCCGGCTGTCGGATGGAACCGCCGGTGTCGGTGCCGATGGAAAAGGCGCACTGATCGGCTGACACGCTTGCCGCCGGGCCGCCGGAGGAACCGCCGGAAACATATTCAAGGTTCCATGGGTTATGAGTCACACCAAAATAACTGTTCTCGGAACTGGAACCCATGGTAAATTCGTCGGTATTAGTTTTGCCCAGCAAAATGGAGCCGGCCGCGAGCAGGCGGTCGTACATATGGGCATTGTAGGGCGGAACAAAGTTTTCGAGGATTTTAGAACAGGCGGTGGTTTTGATTCCCGCGGTGCAGACGACGTCTTTCAGATTCATCGGAATTCCTTCCAGAAGGCCGCTGTAATCCCCTTTTTTATCGATTTCTTTGGCCTTTTTTAAAGCCAGATCTCCCGTCACGGTGATGTAGGAATGCAGTTTTTCGTCCGTGGCCGCAATTCGGTCCAGATATGCCTGTGTTAGCTCAACTGCGCTGAACTTTTTGTCTTTCAAGCCCTGTTTTGTCTGTGCGATAGAAAGATCAATCATAAATAAGATTAAAATACGTTCTTCACCTTAATCATATGATCCTGAAGCGGCATGGGTGACTGCTCCAAAAGCTTGTCTGCCAAATCGCAAGGCTGGACTTCGTCCGTAAAAGTCACGTTCCGAAGACCGGTGATCTGGGCGATGGGTTCGACATTTGAGGTGTCGACTTCTTCCAGCATTCTGGCGTTACTGAGGATTCCGGAAAGCTGTTCGCCGAATTTAGCGACTTCTTCATCGGTCAGTCTGAGCCGGGCGAGTTTGGCGATATGTTTTACTTCGTCACCTGTGAGCTTCATTGTTGTATTTAGTCAACCTTTTTGATAAGATGATTCTAACTGAAAAAAAGTGAATGGACAAAATCAAAAGCCTGCACAGCGTCAGCTCCGTCTACTTCTTTATATTGGCTTTTGCTTACATCGTTATGGTGCTGGCCTTTCGGAATGGTTTCATGGCTGACTTCTTTTTTGCCCTGATGCGGATTTTGGACATTCCTTTCGCTTTTGTTTCGCTGATGTACGGTTTTACCACCCTGGCGCTTCAGATCAACATCGGGCGCGATGAAGAAAGTAGCCTGTCCCCCTGGATTTTGGTGGTTCTAACTATCTGCCTTATCCTTTTCGGCGCCGTGGTCTTTGTGAATTTCGCTTTTCCTTCGCAACTTTAATTACCTGGATGATTTATAGTTTGGAGCGTCTTTGGTGACCATCACGTCGTGCGGGTGGCTTTCAAGCAGGCCTGCGTTGGTGATCTGAACGAATTTAGCTTTTTTGTGGAAGGTCGGAATGTCTTTGGCACCAACATAGCCCATGCTGGAACGGAGACCGCCGATGAGCTGGAAGATTTCGTGTGCGACGGGGCCTTTGTATACGATCTGGCCCTCGATGCCTTCGGGGACGTACTTTTCTTCTGATTTGACGTCATCCTGACCGTAGCGTTCTTTGCCGCCGCCGGACATGGCACCCATGGAGCCCATTCCGCGATAAGCTTTAAAGGTTTTCCCTTCGTGATAAATCAGGTCGCCGGGGCTTTCTTTAGTGCCCGCGAACAGTGAACCGACCATAGCGGACGAGGCGCCGGCGGCAATGGCTTTGGCCATGTCACCGGAATACTTGATACCGCCATCGGCAATCACCGGGGTGCCGGTTTTTTTGGCTTCTTTCACACATTCCATCACAGCGGAAAATTGCGGAGCTCCGATACCGGTGACCACGCGTGTGGTGCAGATGGAACCGGGACCAATGCCCACTTTTACCGCGTCCGCGCCGGCTTTGACAAGGGCCTGCACAGCTTCACCCGTAGCAATATTCCCGCCAATGACTTCCATTTTTTTATAATTCTTTTTGATGTATTTGATGGTGTCGATGACGCCTTTGGAATGACCGTGAGCGGTATCAACCACCAGAACATCAACGCCGGCCCTTGCCAGTTTTTCGACACGCTCTTCCATATTTTTGGCAGGCCCCACGGCGGCCCCCACACGGAGCCTTTTATCGGAATCCTTACAGGAATCGGGGTATAGTTTGTTCTTTTCAATATCGCGGCGGGTCACCATGGCCCTGAGTCGGTTGGTCTTTTTGTCAACGATAATGAGTTTGGAGTGTTTGGATTCTTCCAATATATCGTTGGCATCTCCCAGCGAAATACCATCGTGAGCCGTGAGCAGTCTTTCGGACTTAGTCATGCGGTCTTTGACTTTCAGATTGGCGTGCTTGTGAATGAAATAGTCGTTGGCAGTTACCAGACCAACGAGAATCCCATCTGCTTTTCCGTTATCGGTAATCGGCACGGCTTTGTAGCCGTATTTTTGCCGGATTTCATAGATATCCTGGATTTTGTCAGTTGGCTTGGCGCAGATAGGGCTTCTGATAAAACCGTTTTCGAAACGCTTCACACGGCTTACTTCCTCGGCCTGCTGATCGGGAGTCAGGTTCTTGTGGATGATACCGATTCCTCCGTACAGAGCCATTTTGATGGCCAGTTCGTGTTCGGTGACCGTGTCCATGGCGGCACTGAGCAGGGGCACATTCAGTTTGATATGTTTGGTCAGCAGAGTCCTGGTGTCCACATTCCTGGGCAGTATTTCGGAGTACTGCGGAAGCAACAAGACGTCATCGTATGTTAAATATAGAGGAAAGTCCGCCATGATATGGTGATTAACTTGATATTTAAAATATTTTATCAAAAAAATGTCTAAAGTCAACTAAAAATGCGATATAGGTACCACCGGAGTTCCTTTTGTGTTACAATTTTGGGGCGTTTTTAATTTTTGGGACAGGTGAAATACAGAATATTTCCATGGCTCATCGGTTTTTTGCTCCTTGTCGTGATTATTTTCGCGTCTTTTCCCGCGCCTGCCATTACACAGATGGATCCATCTGTGAAACAGAACAAAGTTACTTTTAACGCGCCTTTTACTCTGCACTTCAGTCATATTATGAACAGGCGGTCGGTAGAGGATGCTTTTTTGATTCTGCCAAAAACTGAGGGAATTTTTAGGTGGAAGGACCTCAGAACACTTGAGTTCGCCCCTGATAAACCTCTGACCATTGATGATGAGTATAGGATTGTGATCAAGGGGAAAGCCAAAAGTATCTGGATGAAACAAGTGGGTTATGACTTGACGATCGATTATCTGGTGACTGGTCCGCCATATGCGCTTTTTGTTAATCCTCCGGAGGGTTCGGTACTTCCAAAAAATGATGCGATTACGGTAATGTTCGACCGCCCCATGGACTGGTCCGGAAAAAGTGAAAAGGATTTGATTCAGACAGAACCTCCGCTTTCGGGAGAAGTGGAGTTTTTTGGCATGAGCGCTTTTCAGCTTATTACCAAAACACTTCCACCCGGCCGGACTTATAAAATTAACATTCCGGCCGGACTGAAGGCATTGGACGGCGGCGAAACAGCGGAAGATTTTTCGTGGACTATTACAACTCCGGGCCTGAAAATTGAAAAGAGTGTACCCGAAAACGGAGCTTCACAGATAGAAGTAAATGATTCTATCCGGATTTATTTTAACGTGGAAGTTCCGCTGGACGGCATCAAGCCCGGAATAAATGCCCTTCTTTATCCGTCCAATGATCTGGACGCCGATAAGACGAAGAAGATGGATGGATTTTTTAATACCGAAGTGACCTATGCAGTCAATGAGGGAGGGGAGGTCCAAAAAAATATTCTGGTTTTCGCGCCTACTTTTGATTATCAGCCGGGCGAGCAATATCGTTTTGTTCTGAAGGGCGACAAAGATCTGCACCTGGCGGAAGATTTTGAGCTTGAATTTTCAACCGGGGTATTTACGGAAGGAGCGGCAGATAATGAAACAGCGGCAACGGACTCCGGAGAGGCAGCAGCGGAACCATTGAGCGATGCTGAAAGCATTGAGTATTTTGTCAGAGGTGAAAACCCCCGTCTTGAACTGGATAAACCGCTTTCCGAGCTGGCCGTTGTTTCGGTATGCCAGGTGTCCAGCAACGAATTCATTCGTGTTTCCGCCAAAAACGGCTGGAATAATTTTAAGTGCGGAACCGGACCGGTTACCATCGAACCCTTTCAGGAGGATCCGGAAGGCGCTGAACCGGTCATAAATCTGAATGATTATTTCCATATTGATTGGGTGACAGGCGTATATTTTGTTTCTATCACTCAGGGGGAACAGAAAACAGTCAGGCATTTTCTGATTGAAGACAGTGTCCTTCTTATGAAGCATTCCGATTCCGACCTTTTTGTCTGGGCGCTGGATTTAAAATCGGGCAAACCGATCACGGAAATGGAACTTGAAATTCTGAATTATGACGGCTCCGAAATCGCGCGCGCCAAAACGGATAAAATGGGATTCTTCAGCATAGACCGCGCCTTTGATGAGGGGATTTATGTGCGGGGGAAGAAAGAGGAAGACGGGATTAGCAGATGGGGGCTTGTTTCCGATCGCTGGACTTTTCGTGAATCCGAAAATCAGTCAGGTTCCGAAGATTTTGGACTACGGCTCCTTCTTAATCAAAATGTCTTTTTATCCGGAGAAGACATAAAGTTCAAAGGTATCTGGCGACTTTTTGACGATTATCAATTGTCACTGCCGGTGTCTGCTCATGTAACGGTTTCGCTGGAAGACATGCAGTATAATTATGTTGCCTCAAAAAGAATTCCGCTCCGCCGGAACGGTTCTTTTGACGGCACCCTCAGCCTGCCCGAAGACATTGTTTCAGGATATTATTTGGTGAACGTCACAGACATCAATCAGCAGAGTCTTGCAAGCCCTGTTCCGATTCAGGTGAAAAACGGCGCCTCTGATTTAAGCCTGGAATGGATCACGGCCGTGAACGATCACGTGTCGGAAACAACGCCTGTTTACATCGTGAAAGCCCGTTACAAAAACGGAATACCGGCGTCCGGAGTAAAGGGGTATTTTGAGCTATTTCGGACCCCCTTTACCCTCAGCCATCAGGAAGGCGCTGTCAGTTACACTTTTGAGAGTTTAGATGACGGCTGCGCAGAAGATTGCCAGAAAAAAACCCTGGCTAACTGCGGTGATTTTGAATTTGATCTGAACGGGGAAGCCAAGTTGCTGCTCACCGATGGTAGCGGAGGTTTTCTTTCGGCGGGTAATAATTATGATTTACTGGTTACTGCCTCACTGCCAGGAGAAGCGCCCACCAGCATTTATCGGTCATTTGAGGTTCATCAGGGCGGTTTTGATTTGGGCCTCGGCGTAAAACACGCTTTGGTTCAGTCTGATGAAATGATTGAAGCCAGTATCATCTCGCTGAATCACGCGGGGCAGGCGGAAAGCGGAAAAAAAGTGAAATTGGCCCTTATTTCGCAGGGTCAGAATAAGCAGACCGTTTACGAGGATAACTTTGAAACGGGAGTAACGCCTCTTGCCGTTTCAATTCCCGTCACTACTACCATAACGGATGGAGTTTATTTGCTTCGGGCCAGAAGTCAGGACGAAAAGCATAACGAAGTGCTGGCGGAACTCCCGGTTTACGTGAGTACCAATCCGCTTCAGCCAATCAGTGATGAACTTCTTCTGGCAGCTGACCAGTCAAAATACTTTGTCGGCGGCCGAGCTCACCTGATGATCAATGAGCCTTCCGCGTCGGAAGATAATCCGGTTCCTGTCATCGTCACATATGAACGGGACGGACTTCTTGACTATGAGACATTGGAACTTACTTCCCCCGTCACCCGGATCACCGTGCCTATCAAAGATTCTATGATGCCCTATTTTGAAGCGACCGTTACCCGTTTTAATCGGGGGGTCCGTCCTTCTTTCAGTTCCGCCTCACAAAAGATCCAGGTAGGCAACGACGCGTCACAGATTTTTATAGACTTGACTTATAGCCCTCCGCAGCCCGGTCCCGGCGAGGAGGTGACCTTTAAGTTCAGGACATATGATTTTCAGGATCGCCCGCTCTCGTCGGTCATCTCCCTCAATCTTCTGAATCAGGAATCCCAGCTACCGGTTTTATCGTATGACAGTTTTTTCCCTAGTGAAGTGTCCCTTTCCGGAAGCGCTTCGAATATCAGTCCACAAATCGGAAGCGCTTCGGCCCCTGAATACCTGACTGATCATGGACCTGCCTTTTTAAATTCGGCCCAATCCGTGTATTTTGATCCGCTAATCACCACCGGCACCGGAGGTGAATCGGAGATCAAACTGACACTGCCCGCGAAGCGGGAAGACTTGATTATTCAGGCCATTGCCACCAAAGATGCGGGGCAATTCGGTTCTTTGTCTTCTGTACTTCATATGAATCAGCAGCTTCGGATTCACCCCATCTTACCCGGTTTCGCCGTTCCGGGCGACCAAGCTGTTTTTGCCGCCTCCGTAAAAAATATTTCCGACAAACCGGTCCAGTCACGCCTTGAGCTTCTGAGTTCCGATGTTTCGGTGAAAGGAGATTCATCCCATAACTTTTCGCTGCAGCCTGGCCAGCAGACTGAAATATCTTTCGCCGTATTTATCGATAACACTCTTGAGAAAGACGAACTCAGTGTTAAATTCCGCTCCGGCAATGATGTGACTGAGGGGAGTATTCCCCTTCAGCATCTTAAATCCCGGCTCAAAATTCCTGATAGCGGGCTTTTGGGGGATATCTGGACCGGGCGTATCCAATTTCCCAACGATGTCTACCCCGTTCCCGGTAGTCTTCAGCTGGCTTTTAGCGGCAGCCCGCTGGCTTTTGCTAAGGTGAAAGCCGAGGCCTTAGAGGACTATGCCTTCAATTCCACTTATCTGCTCGCCGCCCGACTGCTTGCCAAACTTAGCTTTCTTACGGATGAAGCAACTGAAACCGATGTGGACTCTGTTCAGAATATGGTTTCCGAACTTTTGAACCGTGCCGATGAAAACGGCGCTTATCGTTTTTGGAATGAACCGCAGACCAGCTCCACGCTTTCAGCCTTGGTTCTTATGGCTTTTTCGGAAGCTTCTTTAAAGGGGCTTCATGTTGATTCTATTTTGCTTAACCGGACTATCACCTTTACGTGGCAGGCATTGGATGAAGACATGAGCCTGAGTCCGGATGATAAGGCATTTATTTTGTGGGTGCTGGGTAAAAACGAACAATACGATACCAAGAGGGCACTCGCCTGCTTTCAGGAAAGAGAAAATGCCGGCGTGAGCGGTAAAGCTTTCCTTTTAATGAATCTGAACCAGCTGGTTCAGGCGGGTCAGGGAAGCATGTCCACCCCTTTAAACACGCTGAAAGCGGAACTAACTGATGAAGCGATTGTGGAAGAGTCATTCGTTTACTTTGACGCGCCATCAAAAGAAACGGCCATTATGCTGTACGCCATGAGTGAGCTTGATTCCTCCAACCCGCTACTGGAAGAAATCGCTAATTATTTGGCCTCTCAGGATGGTGATTTACTGCGGGAGCTTGATCCTGAAGAAGCTTTGTGGACTGTTTTAGCTCTCAGGAATTATGTTGACCGGACTGGCAGCTCTTCTGTTAATTTTATCACTCAGATAAAAGTTAATGGTACCACTATTGTGGACCAATCTGTCACAGGACAAAATGCCGATAAAATTTATCATACAATGGTCGGAGCTGAAACATTTAACAAAGACGGCATCAATGATATTTTTGTTAAAAAGGAAGGAACAGGCTCTCTTTATCTGGACGCCCATCTGACCTCTTATCTGGATCCCGCCAAAGCCGTACGCGTCGAGGATGGCATGATTATTATCAGAAGGCTTTACGAAATTACCGATGAAGGCGCGAAGATTCCAGCGACCACTTTTAGAAAAGGAAAAAATTACCTGAGCGAGCTGAATGTGGTGGTACCTAAAGACTATAGCTTTGTGGCTTTGACCGACACGATTCCGGCGGGCATGAAGATTCATTTGGGCTCGCTTATGCCAAGCGAACCATTCAGCCAGATCCAGTCAGGCACCGGTAATATCACTTATTTCGCTCCCGTTTTGCCTGCCGGTGTTTATAAAATAGATACTGAACTTCAGGCGATTTCAGGAGGCAGTTTCCTGCATTTACCTGCCACTATTCAGGCTCTTTTTGAGCCTTCGGTGATCAGCCGTACAGAAGGAAGAATTGTGCAAATCATTGATTAGCGTTTTTGAGCTTGAATAAGTCCTTTTGCCTTGATTTTGGGGTGGTTTTTTGGTATAATTATAAGATTTATAAATACAAAAAATCATGGCTAATCCAAATACACAAAATTTTGCAAATTTGCAGGATCCGAACAGAGAAATACTTGAAGCAAAAAAGGCAGATGAAATTTATGCAGAAACTTATGAAGCCGCGCAAGGAGGTTACGAAGAAAAAAGTAGAGCTGCTCAAGGGGCCGTAGCAAAATACAGACAAACGATGATGGGAGAAAGGTTTAGAGGTGAGTTTGCTAAACAAGTCGCCGGACTTGCTCCCATGCCTGAAGCGGGTGAACCAAGTTCGGAGCTCAGGGAATTGAGCAGGGAAAAAGTCGCCGCCTGGCTCGATCAGTATCAGAGGGATTTGAAAGATGCCCTGGTAGCCATGTTCCATCTGGATCCAAAATACAGAATGACTGATGATGAACTGGCCCTATTTATGGGTGAATTAAAAGATCCTGCCCATGTCCGGCAAAAAACATTCTTCGCTTTGAGCGATTGGCTTGGTCGGGTTGAAAGAGATGATGAATCCGTTGAAGTCGATAAAGCAGATGAGGCCGCAGTCGTTGACGACATCCTTTCCAAAATAGCAAACAACCAGCCGCCGGCAGAATTGAGAGCCAAAAAAGCAGCTTAATGTTGACAAATAAATAAAAAAGTACTAGATTAACTTCCATTTTAGTATTTTTTTATGAATGTGCAACGGGAAAATGGCGATCGCCCTATAGAGGATGTCGCTTCCGGCAGCCTGCAAATTTGTATGTCAGAAATCGAGGGATTGCCTGTCGCGGAAAGACGGCTTACGTATCGGGAATGCGCAAAATACCTGCTGATCCGATATCTGGTTGAAAAAAATCTTGTCGACGGGCCTCTCAGCGAAGAAGAATGCCGGCCATCCGTGGATGAATGTGTTGCCGAAAACGCGGACGGCATCTGTTTTCTTTTTTATGTTCGCGGTAATGTATGGGATGTCATCCTCTCACGAAAGGAGGAGGGCAGAAAGATCATCGCGGGAGATCCTGAGCGCCTTGAAGATCCGAAGTTATTTGTGATGGACCTGGGAAAAGCGGCAAAGATCAATCCGCGGAATTCCGATTTTCATAAATAGGACGGGGCTTCTGAGTCGTATTCCTATCAGTATTTTTCATTGACTCTTCTGAGTTAGCACTCTAAACTTTGGAGTGCTAGTAATTTGCTAAATATGAATTTAAACAAATTCACTTTAAAATCAACGGAAGCGCTTCAGGAAGCCCAGAGCATGGTGCAGGAATGGAATCAGTCCCAGATTGAGACAGGTCATTTACTTTTGGCCATGATTCACCAAAAGGAAGGCATTGTGCGCCCCTTACTGCAAAAATTGGGGGTGGATTTGCCGGATTTTGAAGAAAATCTGTACAACGATCTTCAGAAACTGCCAAAAGTGACTAATGCCCGTATTGTGATAAGCAACGAACTGGCTAAGGTGCTGGGCACGGCGGAAAAAGAGGCCAAAAATTTACAGGATGAGTTTGTTTCGACCGAACATCTGCTTCTGGCCATCGCGGAAGATACCAAATTGCTTCCCGTGTCACATTCTGACGTACCCAGGACCATGAAAGATCTGCGCGGCAGTCACCGCGTGGTGGATCAGGACCCGGAAACCAAATACCAGAGCCTGCAGAAGTATACGATTGATTTAACCGAGCAGGCGCGGGCCGGTAAACTGGACCCCATTATTGGCCGTGATGATGAGATACGCCGAACCATGCAGATACTGTCGCGCCGAACCAAAAATAACCCCGTACTGGTCGGTGAACCGGGTACCGGTAAAACGGCCATTGCCGAAGGGCTGGCTCAGAGAATTGTGGACGGCGACGTACCCGACACGCTGAAAGATAAAAGTGTGCTGGCGCTGGATTTGGGGGCGCTGGTCGCAGGCAGTAAGTTCCGCGGGGAGTTTGAGGACCGGCTGAAGGCGGTACTGAAAGAAATCGAAGACAGCGCGGGGCAGGTGATCCTGTTTATTGATGAATTACATACTCTGGTGGGCGCAGGTGCGACAGAGGGGGCAATGGACGCGGCCAATTTGCTGAAACCCGCCCTGGCCCGCGGACAACTGCACGCAATTGGAGCCACCACCTTAAAAGAATTCCGGAAATATATTGAAAAAGATGCTGCTTTGGAACGCCGTTTTCAGCCGGTGATGGTGAATGAACCGACCCCCGAAGACACGATTGCCATTTTACGCGGAATTAAAGAAAAATATGAAGTACATCACGGCGTGCGCATTACCGATGGCGCCATTGTGGAGGCGGTGAACCTGTCGACCAGATATATCGGCGACCGCTTCTTGCCCGACAAGGCGATTGACCTGATTGACGAAGCGACCAGCGGACTTAAGATGGAACTGGAAAGCAAGCCGGTCGAACTGGATAAGATGCATCGCAAACTGATGCAGTTGGAAATTGAACGTGAAGCTTTGAAGAAAGAAAAAGACGCGGATTCGAAGGAGCGACTGCAGGCGGTGACCAAAGAAATCGAGGAACTTTCGGAAAAAGCCAAAGGTATGGAACTCAAATGGCAGGAGGAAAAAGGGAAAATCGACGAACTGCGGAAAGCCACCGAGGAACTGGACCGGCTAAGAATGGAAGCGGAGAAGCTGGAGCGAACCGGAGATCTGAGTAAAGTCGCTGAAATCCGCTACGGCAGAATTCCTGAACTTGAAAAGAAAGTAAAAGAAATTGATAAGAAGATTAAGGTGGGCGGGTCCGCTTTGCTGAAAGAAGAAGTGACGGCGGAAGACATTGCCGCGGTGGTCAGCCGGTGGACGGGAATACCGGTAGACAAGATGCTGAAAGATGAAAGCAAAAAGCTGACCGAAATGGAAAAAGCCATTCAGAAGCGGGTGATCGGCCAGAAAAATGCCATTGAAGCTGTGAGCAATGCCGTGCGGCGGGCCCGCGCCGGAATCGGCAACCCAAACAAACCGATCGGGTCCTTTATTTTTATGGGGCCGACAGGGGTTGGTAAAACCGAACTGGCCAAAGCGCTGGCGGAATTTATGTTCAACGATGAAAAGTCCATCATCCGCATTGATATGAGCGAGTATATGGAAAAGCACGCCGTCTCTCGCCTGATTGGCGCGCCTCCGGGATACGTGGGTTACGAAGAGGGTGGTCAGCTGACCGAAGCGGTGCGAAGAAAACCTTATTCGGTGATACTTTTTGATGAAATAGAAAAAGCCCATCCGGAAGTGTTTAACGTGCTTCTGCAAGTGCTCGATGACGGGCGGCTGACGGACAGCAAGGGCCGAATGGTGAACTTTAAAAACACCATCATCATTATGACCAGCAATCTGGCCGGTGATGTGATCCAGAAATACGCCAACGAAACCTCCAGCGAAGAGATGATGGTGGCCAAACTGGAGAAAGACGACACCAAAAAGAAGGCCGCCTACGAGGCCACGCGTAAAAAGATGGTGGATGAAGTGAATCAGGTTCTCAAACGTTCATTTAAGCCAGAATTCCTTAACCGCGTGGATGATATTATTATTTTTGAAAGCCTGACCATTGAGGAAATTTCCCAAATTGTCGATATTCAGATCGCTGATTTACAGAAAAGACTGGATGAAAAGAAACTGAAGATCAAAGTGACTGACGCGGCCAAAAAACATCTGTCTAAACATGGTTTTGACCCCAGTTTTGGCGCACGGCCGCTTAAAAGGTATATTCAAAATCATATTGAAAATCCCCTGGCCATGATGCTACTTGAAGGAAAACTTGAAGAAGGTAAAGAAGTAAAGGTTGATGAAAAAGACGGAAAAATAGAGATAGGGTCATAGTCTGTTCAAGGTATATAGCAAAATTGCACCATAAAGATAGTAGTGACTATACATTGTATGGTGCAGTTATGTGTAAGATTTGCTATATCGCTTCATCCCCCACGTCACTTAAACCTTGGCCGTTCATCATTTCCTCATCTGGTTTGCCGTCTTGAGCAAGTTCGCTGTCTTCGGGGGAGATGAATTTTTCGAGAATATTTACGACAATTTTGGCGATTTCGGCGCGGGTGATCGGATTGCCGGGACCAAATGTATTGTTTTCGTAACCGCTGATTATGCCTTTATCGAACAAGTAGGCGACAAACGGAGCGTAGTAACTTTCCATCGAAACGTCGGGAAAGTGGGCGTAAGTCCAGTTGGAATGACTTAAATAATTCTTCTGAAAATTATCCTGAACATCGGTGAAGCCTGCCGCCTTGGCCAGGATGGTGGCGGCCAGTCCGCGGGATGCCGGTGTGTTTGGGCCGATCCCCTTTTCAAAGCCATAAATAATTTTGTTGTCGAAAGCCGCTTTGATATAAGGCGCGTACCAGGCATCGGTTTCCACGTCGGGGAGTGGTTTTTCGGTCAGGCTTTCCGGAATTTCGAATCCAAAAGCGTTGATGGCAATCTTGAGTATTTCCGCGCGTGAGATGTTGTCGTTGGGGGCGTACTGGGTGGGAGTTTTACCCTGAACGATTCCGAGGGCGGCGATTTTATCGATGTAAGTTTTGGCCCAGTGACTAACTGTATCGGTGAAAGCGGCAAAGGCTGCCAGCGCGGCGCCGTGAAGTCCTGGTATTGCCGGAGTTGTAGCTTTTTCGGCGGGCGCGCTCTCGGTTTTCTTTTTGACATTTAGGAAATAGCTACCGCCACCGCCTCCTCCGCCGCCTCCGCCGCCTCCTCCGACAACTACATTAGGTGTAGGCGCGGGAGTAGCAGGTGTGGTGCTGACAATCGTCACTCCCGGAATGGTGGTGATATTACTGAGGTTTAGATCGGCTGCTGTCTTTGTGGCCAGACCGAAATTACCGGTCGTACCACCTGCTGATGGGTTTACCACGGGACTTAGTCTGAATGAAACGAGTGTACCCGCCGTAATGGCCGCACCCGCGGCGCGAGTTAAAGTGATTGTTTGCCCCAAAATAACAGGTGTCAGACCTATTTCAATATTGCTCTCGTTGGAAACCGTGTTGACTCCCAAAACATTCAGGGTGGGCGGAAAGGTGACCGCTATCTTTCCGTTAGCCGGAACATCAAGCGTCGAATTAAAAGCTATAGTCGCGTACGTGGATGCGCTCGCGTTCAGATTGCCAATAGTAACCGTAGCGGAGTTGAAGCCGCTGCCTGTGGCGTTGTCTACTACAATGGAATTAACATAACCGTCCGTTTCGTTTCCAGCATTATCCGTAGCGGTTTCGGTGAAAGAGTAGGTGGTATTCATGATACCAGGTAGAACCGTGTAAGGACTTCCTGCCTGGGTCGCTGCGGCGTCACCTGT
>JAHJFD010000062.1 GCA_018825145.1 Patescibacteria group bacterium | reverse complement strand
TCTTTGTTATTGACATATTTTAGTTTTATGTTATAATTTTAGCAATCTATTTTTTAAAGTCTATTAATATGAATCAAGTACCGAATCCAGGCGCCTGGGAAGTATGTCAGGAATCTGCTGAAATAAAAGCGCAATTAACTCAGGAACTGGGCGGCGAAGACCGAAGTTTCGTGGGCGTACGGGCCAATACTGTTTTTGAAGCCCTCGGGCTTAAATCGGTCGTGTTTGCCGAGTTACCTGAAAATGTCAGAAATAAGGTTATTGAAGCAGTCAGAAAATATCGTGGCTCCCGATACGCTATTCCATACGTACAGGCTTTATCCGGCGAAAAAGCGTGGCCGGAAAAAGTACAGCTGGCGGCAAGCGACGACTACTCGACTCTTTACTTTTATATGGACCCAGCCGACAGAAACCCCTATGGCCATGTAAGCTGGTCAAATCTTAGAGATTGGGGTGCTGGTTATGAAATTCGCGGGATCAATCATGACAGCTATACGGGTGAAGTGGCTCACTGTCTTGCACTTCACGAGGCGCAAGTCAGGGTCGCTTCCAGGACGCGAGAGGATGTCGGCGAAGTCACCGGACAATAATTTCTTAAACAACAAAAAGCCCCGCCAAGGCGGGGCTTTTTAAGTTCTAAGTTTAAGTGAAAATTACTTTTCTTCCTTAGGACGAGCTTCGTTGACCATGATCTTGCGACCGTCGAGCTCTTTTTCGTGCCACATGTCGATGGCGGCCTGAGCTTCCTCAGGAGTAGACATTTCGACGAAGCCGAAACCCTTAGAGCGACCGGACATGCGGTCAGTAATAACAACGGCATCGACAACGGTGCCGGCTTTTTCGAAAGCTTCACGAAGCTTATCGTTTGTGGTACCCCAAGATAGGCTTCCAACAAATAACTTTGTACCCATAATATGAATTAGGATAAGAAATAAAACACAATTTATCTCATTTGAACTTCTATCCTAAAACACTAGGAACGAACGTAACATAATGGAAAACTGTCACAAGGATTATAGAGTATAAGGGGAAAATAGTCAAGCAAAAAGCTCTTTCCTTTATCTCGTGATACAATGGAATAAATAATAAAATTTATGGAATTAAAAAAACTACCACAAATAAAAATCTGGACCGATGAACCGACCAACCTGAGCAAACATAAACTTTACAAAGGAAAATTCGTGATGGCTCATGATGGTAAATTTTTTGCCAAACTTTTTCCCGAAAAGGAATATGACGGTTCAAAGTTTTTTCATAATGAAGTTCTGGAAGAAATGGGAGTTAAAAAAGCTGACTCACCGGCGGTAAAAAAAGAAGTGGAAGGGGGCGGGAAAATGGAAGTGGAGTTGATTGAAGATTATGTGGAAGTGCGGCTTCATGGCAAAAGCAGTATTTACGGCCCTTATAATCCTGATTGCGTTGATATCGGTGAAATTGAAGGGGTCATTCACACTATGTTTGATTTGATTGATCTTCCTATTCTGGTAATTCCGGATTTGGAGAGTTGACTTCTGTTGGAAATAGTTTAATATAAACACCGTTATTTAGCGTGTTTTTTTATGTCCTCCGATAATTTCGAGCTACCCTCCATAGAAACACATCCCGGGCAGGACGCTTATACATGGCTTAGACTTCAGCAATGTCTGGAGGAGCATTATGATATGCTTAAAAAAATCCGTGTAAAACAGGGGCCTGAGGCGGCCAATATGGCCCAGGACGACCTGCTTAAAGGAATAGATAATCAAAACGTCATGGAGCGGATGTTTTTAGAAGGACAATGGCGTCATTCACATGCCACTGATCTTATCGAAGATATACGGGACTCATATTGTACTCTAATGGCTCCCATCCCGACTCCCGAAGAAGAACAACTTAAAGACCTCAGATGCATTCATCGTTTACTCAGGGATATTCTTGAGGAAATACAAACAGTCGGATATACCAAACGACCCGTTGACCTTAAACGGATTTTTGAAACCGTTGAATCTTATTATGATCTTGCGCGAAAGTCCGAAAAAGCCCATACCATTATCAACGATATCATGGGGTCTATCAATCAGCTGGCGATGCTGATTCATAAGTGGCCAAAATAGATAGTATGAAACAGCTTAAAGCACGCGTGCTACAATAATCACGCTAACAAAATGCTGTGATCAAGTTTCTTCGCGCCCTCAAAGAAAAAACGGACTGGCGGACCCTGCTTCTGCATTCTTCGTGGAGTCTGACACTGACAAGCGGCTTCAGCTATTTTTTCGGACTGGTGCGCGACCGGATTTTTGCGCACAGCTTCGGGCTTTCACGCACGCTGGATATTTATAACGCTTCCTTTGTACTGCCGGACTTACTGCAGTCGCTGTTTATCGGCACGGCGCTCTCGGCGGCTTTTGTGCCGATTTTTACAAGACAGTACGACAAAGACAAACAACTGGGCTACCAGTATGCCGATCAGGTGCTGACGCTGGGGGTGTTTCTGATTGCCGGTATCGGAGTCATCTGCGCGCTGATTCTGCCGCAGGTCGCCCACTGGCTGGTGCCAGGTTTTACGGGGGATGACCTGACGCAATACATCAAACTGACGCGCATTATGCTGTTTTCACCGATTCTGTTCGCCATCAGTATGACTTACGGGCGCGTACTGATCAGCGTGCGGGAGTTTTTCTGGTGGGGGCTTTCACCCGCTCTTTATAACATAGGAATTATTCTGGGGGCCATTTTCCTGTACCCGATATTCGGGATGCCGGGTATGGTACTGGGAACGCTGTTCGGTGCCCTGCTTCATCTGGTTGTACGCCTGCTGCCTTTAAGGAAGAAGAAATATCAGTTCAGAACCCGTCCTGACTTTCATTTTTCACCTGAAATCAAAGAAACAATTAAGCTGGCTCTGCCCAAAATGCTGCAGTATGGCATGTGGCACTTTATGCTGGTGAGTTTTACCAGCATTACCTCGGCCCTGCCGGAAGGAAGCGTGGCCGCTTACAATTACGCGCGCAATTTCCAGAGCCTGCCGGTGAGCCTGCTGGGGATCGCGATTGCCATGGCGGTGTACCCGACTTTGTCACACGACGCCGGTAAGGGGAATTACAAAAAATTCAAAGCTGATTTTAGGCGGGAGCGTTTTCGCTGTATTTTTTATACGGTGTTAGCGGCCATCGGTCTGGCGGCTTTAAGTAAGCCGATCATCGGCCTGCTTCTGGGCGGCGGGGAATTCGGCGCCTCGGATATTAAATTATTGTCCGGTGTGCTGGCGGTTTACTGTATTTCGGTTCCGCTCGAAAGCCTTCTGCACATGTATCACCGCGCTTACTATTCGCTTTTAAACACGCTGATCCCCTCGCTGATGCATGCTTTCACTATTCTTCTAATTATTCTGATGGCTACGTATCTTTCAAAAACCATCGGCGTATACGCGATTCCGGCGGCTTTTTCGGCCGGCTTAGCACTTCATATTACCGTACTGGCGACGGTGTTTCCGATCTTGATGAAAAAACGGGAGTCCTCTATAGCACCCTGAGACCATTAGCAATTTTGCACCATACAGGTAGTGATGAGTATACATTGTAAGGTGCATTTATGTGTAAGATTTGCTAATACCCGGAAGGCGCATTCCGGACGCTCCGTATAATCCATTTATACGGAATATCTGATACCACGAACTATTCCAGAATAATCACCTTCTCAGGCGCCGTCTGAATACTTGTTTCGTGGTAATCGTGCAGGGCGTTTAACAGTGTCTGGTAGGGGTAAATGAAGTTCAGGCCGCGCTTGGTGCCCACATCGTTGGTAATGAAGTTCTTTTGGTCGTAGCCCTTGATGACCATGTTATGGTAATAGGGGCCTTCACCTGAGTAAAAGGGGTTGCCCAGCATGCGGCCGGCAAAGGGGGCGACGATGATATGGCCCGCGGCCAATTCCGCTTTAAGATTTTCGACGGTCGGATTTTTAAGAATACGGTAATCTGTGAAGCCGAAATAACCTTCCAGCATTTCAGCAGTCTGGTCTACGGTGGAATGAAGATAGTCGCCAAAATGCTCTTTCTGCCAATCCACCAGACCGAAGATATCGTTTTTGAACTGCTCTTTGGTAAGCGGTTCTTCCGCAAAATAGTGGTAGGCCAGCGTCAGGCTGGCTTCTTCACAGGCTTCCTGCCAGGGCAGGCCCCAGTCGGCGTCGGGTGCCTGCGGAAAGAAAGGGACGTCGAGGTTGATGGAGTCGGGCAAGGGGGCGAGTGCCGATTCGGCATCTCTTTCCGATTCCGATTCCGTGACGGCCACGCGTTCCTCAAAAGCCGGCTTCGAAACAGGCACATCAGATTTAAACTGACTCTCATCAGGGGTACAGGCGGTCAGCAGGAAAGGGACGAAAAAAATGAAGATTTTCTTTAATTCGTAATTCGTAATTAACAATTCGTAATTAAATTATCGTCGGTTCCCCATGACCCGAAGGAGCATCAGGAAGAGGTTGATAAAATCGAGGTAGAGTGAGAGAGCGCCCGTGATAGCCAAAGATTCAGGCCCACCGGACAGTGCATAATATTTAAGTTTTTGGTGGTCGTAAGCGGCCAGGCCGGCAAACACTACGATTCCGCCGTAGGTCACCATCCATTCCACCAATGGGCTGTGCAGCCAGAAGTTGAGCAGGGAGCCGATGATGATGCCGATGAGCGACATAAACAGAAAACTGCCCATGCCGGAAAGGTCGCGGGAGGTTGTGTAGCCGTATAAACTCGTCGCACCGTACATTAGGGTGGTTACCAGAAAAACTTTGAAGATCGAAGCCGTGGTGTAAACGAGGAAGATTGTGGAAAAGGTCAGGCCGGTAAGGGCCGCGTAAGCCAGAAAGGTAATGATAGCCGTACTATAACTCATCCTGCGAGCCCAGCCAGCGAGAGCAATCACCAAACCGAATTGCGCAATGATCAGTAAGATCGTCAGTCCGGAATGGGTCATCAAATAACCGATAAGCACTTCGGAACTGGCTACTTGCCAGGCCACAAAAGTGGTGATGCCGAGGGCCACCGTCATCCATTTGTAGACCGAGGCAAAGTAGTGGCTGATGGCGACTTCCGGGGAAAGAGCGTGAGCTTTTACTTGTGGTTCCATGATTATTTTGATTAAGTGTGGACTTTATTATAGCGAAAAATATTCTTTCAGGATATATGCGGAAGTATTTGACTTTTTTCCTTTGCCCCTTAAAATAGTTCTGCCGTTGTAATAAGCGGGGGGCCCGCAAAATTCAATCGCAGGACCCGCCTATGGCGGGGACGAGAAGGATTTTGTGGGGAGAGGAGGAGTTTGCGGAAACTGAAGTTTTAATGGGACATTGAAACGGAAGTTGTAGCAAAACGACGACGAGGGGCCATCGTCTAGGGGTTAGGACATCGGATTTTCATTCCGACAACAGGGGTTCGATTCCCCTTGGCCCTACCACCCGCTAAGTGTTACTATGTGGGTGCCTTTTTTAATTATCCGATTCTATGAGTGCCTTCCGGCTTGAAGTCAGAAACACCATCAAAGACAGTCGGGCCGCGACCCGGTTAAGCCGGCTAAAGGCGGACGGGTACAAGGTGAAAGCGGTGGTCACGGCTGATATCTACACAGTTAACAAGGCATTCAAAGCGGAGGAAAAAGAGAGAATCGGCAAGATGCTGACCAACCCGATTTTTGAAAGCTATGCGGTGGACAAGCTGACGCCGCCGAAGGATTTTGATTACGCGATTGAAACGGGTTATCTGCCGGGGGTGACGGATAATGTTGGCCATACCGCCCGCGAGAGCATTGAAGACCTTCTGGATGTGGAATTTAAGGTGCCGGAAGAGAATGTGCACAGCTCGCATATTACCTACCTGAAAGGCGACCTTAGCCGGGAACAGGTTTACCGTATCGCGGAATCTTTTGTGAATCCGCTGATCCAGCGTATCAACATCAAATCAAAAGAAGAATTTGAAAAGGACGGCGGCATGGATTTAGTGATTCCGAAAGTGACGATTAAGGAAAAACCCCAAGCCGATGAAGTGAACCTGGAAATCAGTGACGGGGAACTGGAGAAGCTGGGGAAGCTGGGTATCTTGGATAAAGACGGCTCACGCCGGGGGCCATTGGCTTTAAGGCTGAGTTACCTGCATGTGATCCGCGACTACTTCCGCCGTGAAGGCCGCAAGCCCAAAGACGTGGAGATCGAATCCATCGCCCAGACCTGGTCGGAGCACTGCAAGCACACGATTTTCCGCGATCCCATCGACGAAATAGAAGACGGGATTTATAAGCACTACATCAAGGCCGCCACCAATAAGATCAGAAAAGACAAGGGCGACAAAGATTTCTGCGTGTCGGTTTTCACCGATAATTCGGGCGGTATCGAGTTTGATAAAGATTTTATTATTACCGACAAGGCTGAAACGCATAACAGTCCGTCGGCGCTCGACCCTTTTGGCGGCGCGATTACCGGTATTGTGGGCGTGAACCGCGACACACTTGGCTTTGGCATAGGCGCGAAACCGATTATTAACCGTTATGGTTACTGCTTCGGCAATCCGCAGGACGAGACCCCGCTTTACCGTCAGAAAGGCATGAAGAATCCGACCCTGCTCCCAAGACAGATCATGGACGGAGTGGTGGCGGGGGTGAATGCCGGCGGAAACCAGTCGGGAATTCCGGCCCCTCAGGGCTGGGCTTATTTTGAGGACCGTTACCGCGGAAAACCGCTGGTTTTTGTGGGGACGATCGGGCTTCTGCCGAAAGAAATCAACGGCAAACCCAGCTGGAAAAAGGCGGCCAGGGCGGGCGACAAAATCGTGAATATCGGCGGCTATGTGGGACTCGATGGTGTGCATGGCGCGACTTTTTCATCCGAAGCGCTGAATACAGGAAGCCCGGTGACGGCCGTGCAGATAGGCGACCCGATCACCCAGAAAAAACTCAGCGACGCGATTGTGAAAGAAGCCCGTGACCTTGGACTTTACAACAGTATTACCGACAACGGAGCCGGAGGAATTTCGTGTTCGGTGGCCGAAATGGCCCGTGAGTGCGGCGGCTGCGAAGTGGAACTGGAAAAAGTGAAAACCAAGTACGCGAATCTGTCGCCCTGGGAAATATGGATCTCCGAGTCACAGGAGCGTATGACGCTTTCGGTTCCTGAATCCAAGCTGGATCAGTTTATGGATTTGATGGAGCGCCGAGGAGTGGAGGCTTACGTCATCGGCACCTTTACCGATAGCGGCCGATGCAAGGTTACGTATCACGGCGAAATGGTGATGGATTTAGAAATGAATTTTTTACATGAAGGCCTGCCCACGGAACAGCAGCGCAGTACTTACACCAAACCAAAAAACGAAGAACCGCATTTTGCCTGCCCCGAAAATCTGAATGACGTGATGCAGAAGATGCTGGCGAGGAACAACCTGTGCAGTTACGAATATATTTCCATCCAGTACGACCATGAGGTGCAGGCCGGTTCCTGCATTAAACCGCTTCACGGAAAAGGACGTGTGAACGGGCCTGCCACGGTCACAGCTCCCCTTCTGGGCCAGCGGCGCGGCATTGTGGCCTCGCAGGGCATAAACCCCAGATACAGTGATATCGACACTTACCATATGGCGGCCTGCGCGATCGATACGGCTATCCGCAACGCGGTGTCGGTGGGCGGAAATGTGGACCACATGGCCATGATGGACAACTTTTGCTGGTGTTCCAGCAACGAAGCCGAAAGACTTGGCCAGCTGAAAGAAGCCGCTCGCGCCTGCTACGAAGTAACAATCGCCATGGGCACGCCGTTTATTTCCGGCAAGGATTCCATGTTCAATGATTTCAGCGGATTTGATGAGAAGGGCGATCCCATTAAAATTTCCGTGCCGCCGACCTTGCTGGTTTCGTCCATAAGCGTGGTACCCGACGTGAACCACTGCCAGACCATGGACCTAAAAGTGCATGGTGATCTGATTTACGTGATCGGCGAAACCAAGGATGAACTGGGGGGCAGTGAGTATTTTTATATGCACGAGGCTATCGGCAATAGCGTACCGACGGTGGATACGGTGATGGCGCTGGACCGCTATCGCCGATTTTATCAGGCGGCCCAACTAGACTTGATGTCCGCGACCGCCAGCGTGAGCCTGGGCGGGCTGGGAATCACTTTGGTCAAAATGGCCATCGGCGGAAAGCTGGGCATGGAAATGGATTTGCGGGATGTGCCGTCGGACGGTGTGAAGCGCGATGACTTTTTGCTTTTCTCGGAATCCCAAAGCCGGTTTGTGGTGACGGTCGACCCGAAAAAACAGGCTGAGTTTGAAAAAATGATGCCCGACGCGAAGCTGGTCGGTAATGTACGCGCGGACCAGAGGGTCCTGATGACTGGTTTGTCTGGTGAATTTGTTCTGGATATTACCACCGATAAACTGGAAAAAGCTTACAAGGAAACTTTTAAAGATTATTAAACTTATGGCTAAGCCCAACGCGCTCATCTTAGGCGGCTACGGAATCAACTGCGAAGAAGAAACGGCTTACGCATTTGAAAAGTTCGGTGCCAAATCCGATATTGTTCATATTAACGACCTTATCGACGGCCTGAAAAAATTTGAGGATTACCAGATTCTGGCCATTCCCGGCGGATTTTCGTACGGTGATGATACCGGTGCCGGAAAGGCCTTTGCCAACCGTGTCGCCAATAATCTGCTGGAAGAAATTCTGAAATTCGTGCAACAAGATAAACTGGCCATTGGAATCTGCAACGGCTTTCAGGTTGTGACAGCCCTGGGCCTTGCGCCCGCGCTGGATGAAAAGTACGGCGAACGGCAAAGCGGCCTGATGGCCAACGAAAACAACCGTTACACCTGCCGCTGGGTGCATATGAAAACGGAATCAAAAAAATGTGTGTGGACGAAGGGGGTTAAAAAACTTTTTGTGCCGATTGCTCACGGCGAGGGCAATTTTTATATGCCAGAAAAAGAACTCAAACAATTACAAAAGCAGGATCAGGTGGTCTTCCGGTACATTCGGGAAGATGGTGCGCCAGCCAATGGCGAATATCCCTACAACCCCAATGGTGCCATTCTGGATATCGCGGGAATCTGCGATGGGTCTGGCCGGGTACTAGGGCTGATGCCCCACCCTGAAAGGCACCTGTTCTTTCATAACCGCCCCGATTTCACTCTGCAAAAGGAAAAATACCTACGGGAAAATAAGCCGCTTCCCGAAGAAGGTGAAGGGGGACAGATTTTTAAGAACGCGGTGGAATATTTTGCTTAGTAGCCGGCTGCTTTTCGCTGGTCTTCTGAAGGAGCTCTGATGATTGTAATATTTCCTTTTTTTCCATTACTCACCGCCTGAAGCCCACGGGTTTCCAGCGCATCAGTGAGCGCTTTGCGCACTTTATTGGCATATTCAACAGGAACGCGAATTTCATTAACCGCCCTGTCACCGGTCAGTAGCTGTACCTGTCCATCTGTGTTGGCAATCGGCACACCTAAAACTGCCAGCTCCCCTTTAATATCAGCTTCGATTTTGGATCTCAACTGAGTATCCAGATCCACGCCAAAAACAATTCCTACCATATCATCTCTTTCTTTTGATTTATTTGCACCTGAGTACTTTGCTGCCATATGGTTTAGCATTTAATTTGCGTTATAATAATACCATGTTCTTATTAAGCTGTAAAGTACAAAGCTCCGCGACAATCCTACCTCAAAAATATAACATTGATGGAACAATGCTCCATCAATGCTGGATCAATGTTGCCAAAAAGAAGTATACACGGGTAATAAGCAAAATTGTTTGATGGCTTTGGCCAAAGTTCGCTATACTGGCTTTACTAACCTAAAAATCCTCATCATGATCAAACGAGCGCTTATTTCTGTTTCAGACAAGGCCGGCATTGCTGATTTCGCAAAAAAACTGGCGGCCAAAGGTGTTGAGATTCTGTCGACCGGCGGCACGGCAAAACTGCTTCGCGAAAACGGCATTGAAGTGAAAGATGTAAGCGAGTATACAGGCTTCCCTGAGATGATGGACGGGCGTGTAAAAACCCTGCACCCAAAAATTCACGGCGGTCTTCTGGCACTTCGCGGAAATAAGGAACATATGAAGGCCGCCAAAGAAAACGGTATTGAAATGATCGATCTGGTGGTGGTGAATCTTTACCCCTTTGGAGAAACGATAAAAAAAGAAGGGGTGACGGAAGCCGAGGCCATTGAACAGATCGACATCGGCGGACCCAGTATGCTCAGGAGCGCGGCCAAAAACTTTCAGTCGGTGACGGTGGTGACGGACCCGGCTGATTATGAGCTGGTGAGCGCGGAAATTGAGAATAATAGTGATACTACCCCTGAAACCCGAAGACTTCTGGCCGAAAAAGTCTTTGAACTCACCGCCCGATACGATGCCATGATCGCCGGTTATCTTTCCGGCGGAAAAGTGGATGGTTTTCTGGTGAAGAAGGTGCAGGATTTACGTTACGGCGAAAACCCTCATCAGAAAGCCGCTTTTTACGCCGATATTCCTGGCCACCGGGAAGCCAGTCTGGTAAATACGGAGCAGCTTCAGGGTAAAGAGCTTTCTTACAATAATATTATGGATGCCGATGGCGCGCTTAGCCTGGTGCGGGAATTTTCGGAGCCGACAGTCGCTTTTATCAAACATGCCAACCCCTGCGGTATCGCCTCGGCTAAAACGATTGATGAGGCCTATAAACTCGCTTACGAAACCGATCCCAAGTCGGCGTTCGGCGGTATCATCGCCCTCAATCGGCCGGTTACTAAAGTAATCGCGGAGGAAATTGTCAGCAAGTTTTTCGAAGTGGTGCTGGCACCCGGTTATGAAGACGGCGTGATGGCAATTTTTGAAAAGAAGCCGAATCTGAGAATCCTGAAACTGCCGGAAGTCAAACCGGAACCGCCTGCCAGGACTTACCGCAAGGTGTCGGGCGGTCTGCTGATTCAGGATCTGGATACAGCACGCGTGACGGAGGCGGATCTGAAAGTGGTGACCAAACGAAAACCCACCGCCGACGAGATGCGCGACCTGCTTTTTGCCTGGCACACCGTGAAACACGTAAAGAGCAATGCCATCGTCTTAGCCAAAAACGGCGCGACAGTGGGCATTGGTGCCGGGCAGATGAGCCGGGTGGATGCCGTGGAACTTTCCATCAAAAAAGCCGAAGGCCGCGAAACGGGAAGTGTGCTGGCAAGCGACGCTTTCTTCCCCTTCCCCGACAGCGTGGAAACCGCCGCCCAACATAAAATTACCGCCATCATTCAGCCGGGCGGCTCGATTAAAGACGCAGATGTGATTGCGGCCGCAGACAAAGCCGGCATTGCCATGGTGTTTACGGGCAAGCGGGCATTTTTGCATTAACGAAATAACGACATAACGACATAACAATTATTTCGTTACTTCATTATTTCGTTGTATAATTGAGCCATGAGTGATCTAAAAAATAAGGTAAAATCAGCCTTAAAGCCCCTCCCTCCTTTCAAAAAGGTAGTCGTGGGTCTTTCGGGAGGCATGGACAGCGTGGTGCTGACTCACGTACTTAAAAGCCTGGGTTATGAAGTGATTGTGGCCCATTTAAATCACCAACTGCGCGGCACCGAAGCCGATCGCGATGAGGCTTTTGTGGTGGAGCTGGCCAAAAAGTGGAACCTGCCTTACGTGTGTAAAAAGGCAGTCATTCCCGAGGACAAGAATATTGAAAACAGCGCCCGCCATCTGCGTTACAGTTTTCTTGAAGCCGAGCGGGAGGCCTATAAGGCGGATCTGATTGCCGTCGGCCACCAGTTTGATGATCAGATCGAAACCATTATCATGCACCAAAAACGCGGTTCCGGTCTGCGCGGAAGGCGCGGTATGAGGACTTTGAAAAGTAAAATCCTCCGGCCTCTCATCGACCTTCCCCGTCGGGAGATCGCGGCTTACGCGACCGAACATCAACTGGAGTACGTCATCGATTCCAGCAATCTTGATACTAGTTTTGAGCGGAACCGCCTGCGTGAGGAACTGATTCCTGAACTTCGGAAGATTCCCGGTTTTGAAGAAAGGATGCGGGAAATCTCACGTGAAGCGGCCATAAAACTGGACTGCATGGAGGCGGAAAAGAAATTTTGGGAAGAAAAATACATCGCTGGAAAACGTCTGAACCGCGTGGCCTTTAATGAGCTCGATACGGATATGAAAGTGGAGATACTACTGGGTATTCTGGGGCAGGAGGACGTTTACAGAAACACCCTTAATCGCCTGATAAGCTTTATATCAAGCGGCAAAACCGGTAAAGAAATCAAGGTTAAGGCCCTGACTTTTGTGGTTGAATATGACACGATCCGATGGCATCGGAATTCGCCGACCAGATTCGCTAAAAAGACGATCGAAAACGAAACAAAGTGGGGCGGATACATAATTAAGGTCAGCGATATAAAACCGCTTTACGTGCGCTCCTGGAAAACCGGAGACCGTTTTCAGCCAAGCGGCATGAAAGGAACCAAAAAGTTACAGGATTTTTTTACGGATGAGAAAATTCCCAAGTATGACCGCAAGCGGATTCCTATTATTGTGGATGAACAGGATGCTATCATCTGTATCGGTAATCTGCGCTTCAGTGAAAAGCACAAACACCTTTCTGACAAAATTAAAATCAAAAAGAAATGATCAGACGACTTTTTCCTGTAATCATTGCCGCCGTGATTCTGGCGCCCTCGCTTGCTTTTTCTGCCTACGAGCAAGCCCTGCGGGTCACCGCCACAGATGTAGTGGACTACATGAATAACTTTGTTCTGGTCGATAAGCATGGTGAGAAGTGGCTGCTCCACCACAAGACCGGATGCGGAAGTGTGAAGGAAGGTGACGAACTGACCCTCGTCATTCGCGGTGAGCTTGATGGCAACCGGGATGAAATGTGGAAGGGTACTTACAATAGTTGTGTGATTGATCAGGCTGAGTTTATTACCGGAACCATGACGGTGACGACCGTTACTCCGGCAGACACTTACACCTCTGTGAGTGATAATGGCAAACCTTATCGCATTTATTACAGCGAACGCTGTAAGGCGATGACGGGAATGAACCATAAAGACGTGTATGTGCGAAAGTTTGGCGGAAAACAGCTGAAGGCCGGCGACAAGTTCTTTTTGCCGGGTGCCGGCGAGATGTGCGCTATAACTTATGTTATGCCGCAAGGTGAAGCTCTGCCTGAGCCGGAGCCGGTCATCGGAGATGTCAAACGACCTACCACTCCGACTCATGTGCGGGCTGTACCCACGACCAGTGCTGTATACCTGTACTGGAACAAGGCCAAAGACAATGAAAATATCGCGTACTACGTAATCAGTGCCTCGTTATATCACCGTGATGATCCGGTGGCCCGCGATCCGTCCGTCAAACCACAAGAAATGCAGAATACTATTAAAACCGAGACCAATAAAAACAGCTTTCGGCTGGATAACCTGGATTCCGATGAGCTTTATTTTTTCCGCGTGATAGCGGTAGATACTTCGGGCAACGAGAGTTCCTACTGGAGCGAAGAGGCCACTGCCTTTACCAAAAGCTCCATCGCTCAGCTGAGTCTTGCAAATGCCAAACTCAGACTTTTCAGGGTTCAGGAAACCGCCGATTCATTTTTGTTCCGATGGACTAATTTGTCCGACAGCAAGTACAGTGTGATATTAGAGGTGAATGACGAAAGGGTTTTCATCAGCAATGACTGGAAGCAGACCTATTTCCGCGTTCTAAAAAAGCCTGAACGGAAGGGGGAGAAACTGGAGCTGATCGTCCGCAGTCTGAATTACCGCGGTTTCAGTCAGGAAGCCACTTCAACGTTCAGTTTTTAGTGTTAATAAAATTCCTGCTCCAAAACCTCGTACCATTTTCCTTCCGGAGTTAAAAGGAACTTAGTTTCATGAATGCAGTTTTTCCCTGCCAGAGGCTGCCCCTTGGGTCTTATTCTCGGATTTTCTTCCGCCAACGCCGGATCCTGTTTGATAAACACAAATTGCGTAAGGCCGCTGCCTGTTTTGTTGGCGTAATCGTAATACTCGCATTTGTCCCTTTTTATATCATCCCGGAAAATGGCCAGCAGTCTGTCTTCTAAACGCTTTTCATATTTTCCCTCAATATCACTCACAATCGGTTCCATAAAAGCTTTGTTGATCGCTTCTTCATACATCGCGTATCCGTTCTGAGCCGAAGACATAATGCCAGTAAAAGCGAACAAAGACAGAATAATAAAAATGAAAAGATGGATTCTTTTGGCAATGACGACTTCTTGCATGCTTTTACTGCCTATGTAGTAAATGCTCAGCATGGTGGTAAGCAATATCAGTGCCAGAAATCTAAGTACGCCCATTCCGGCCACTAAAAGATCGGCGAGAGAGGTAAAAATAAAAAGCAAAACAGTGATAAGCGCAATCACACCAAAAGCGGCTATGCGCATCATGTTGCGATAATGAACGACGGCCCGAAGCAGCCTGTCAACCACAAACTTCCAGTACCTGCGAATCAGGTTATTCAGCGTGAACAGAATAATCGTTTCAACAAAATAAAACGCCAGAAACGCTACAATAAGAAAAACAAGAAGGGGAAGAGTCTGTTCAATGGTAATCATGATATTGGGGTTTTTTGTTTATTTTTCGGAAATAACGTGGGCGCCATTTTCGTCGATAACAACTCTTTTTTCAGTCAGAGATTTCCACAGATTTTCCCTGGCGGATTCATCGGCAACTTCACGGACTTCTTCCGGAGTCACGACTCCGTCCTGATTGATATCGCTGCTGAGGTCATTGTGCGCGCCGCCAACAAGTAAAGGGCTGGCGGCATAATTTTCTTGGCGGCCAAATAAGCCCTTATGAATAACCGACTTGCTGGCCACTAAATATTCGCTGCCATCCTGACCCACTACCCTGCTTATGCCGTAATCTTGCCCCTCTGTTTTGAAAGTCTCTCCGTCTTCACTGACCTGAACATGTTCGGGAACATAATTTTCTACCATTAGGATGTCTGACTGACCAGGCGAACGGACTATTTCCTGAGCTGTTTTGACAGCATTCTTGTCTCCTCTTATTCCAAATAATTTATATGCGGCCTTTGACTGCGCTGACTGCAGTGAAATCGGCGGACGTTCTTTTTCCGCTTCCGCGATGGCTACTCTTACCTGATCCCGTTGCTGGTCAATTATGACATTCTTTATGTCTGGCCCAACCGTGGCTACCGCTAAAGTAGCCCCAAAAACAAGCACTCTGCCAACACGATGACGAGAGCTTTTCGCCACATAGGGCTGAATTGCTTCTGAATCAAGTACAATAGGCTTGCCTGAATCCGAGTCAGGAGGCTGAGGTACCCTGATTTTTAATTCCTGTGGTGTTCTGTCAGGAGTCTTCATATTTGATAGAGTTCTCTCCATCTACAATGTAGCATTTTAATGCGAAATGTTCAAGTGTTAACAAATAATTTTTTTGTTGTGTCAATGAATTTTGGATATGAGGCAGAGGCCGTTCACCTTGGCAGGGAACGGCCTCTTTTTCGCCAACGATTTTGGCTACTCCTCTTTTTTTGGGTAAAGGAAGACACTGACTGGTTCTCCGCCAGACTGGTTACCCGGCATCACCGGATAGAGTCCGACTTTCTGGCCCGTCCTTAGCCAAACGTCGAATGGCTTCGTGTGGCACTTGGCTGGCCCATCGCAAAAAGAGCGAAGCTCCACAGCGCCCGTCCATTCCACGTGACAAACCTGGTCGAACTGCGCCTCGTAGACGCTGTGCCTGACCTGACATGTACTGCCGCCAATGAACTGCTCGTTTCCGGGGGCGTCGAGCAGGTTCTCTCCGACTTGGAGGGCTTTCTGCACTCCGTCGTCGAAGGTGATGGCCTGGCTGGTCTCTCCGAAATCCAGGTTGTAGGTGCCGAGCTTGGCCTTTGGCTCGACGGTGATCGTGATCGGCTCGCCAACTTGCTTGCCGTTCTCATCGAGCGGACTGAACGTGATCATCATCGCCACCCCTTGCGGAGGATATACGGTGACGATCGTCTTGTCGCCCTCTTTGGCAACCTCGTATGGATAAGCTTCCAGAGCGAGGTAATCCACCTGCACATCCGGCACCCACGGAAAGCGGAAGCTGATGTGGGCTGGGTTGTCCGGCATGACGGGCGATAGGACTCCTCCGCTGCCACCCTCGGCCGGGGCCGCGTGGGCGACATTACCCTCGCTTCCGCCCGGGCCTCCGAGTAGCATGGTTTTGCGCTCCGACTGTCCGGAGCAGGAGATGATGATGGCCATTGCAACCGCGCCGCGGCCAATTGCGACTTGTTTGGCCCTCTCCATTGTTTCAAAATCCTCTCTCTCCCTAAAAAAGGAGGTAAATCGTTGACGTTAATGAGCATGAATGCAGCGGAAAAAGCGCTTCCGCGCATCCAGGCAATCATGCAAAAAATATAACAGCTTTCGCTTAGTGTGTCAAAGCACAATGGCGAAAAGTGTCAAGAAGCGTTTCCTCTGCGCCTGCCCGGCTCAATACTCATTCAAACTGCCTCGCGATCTCCAGAAAATCCTCATCATCCATCAGGCTCGCGAAAGACGGATCAGCCAGCGGACTATCCAATACATGGCCATTATTCTGGTTAACTTTGTACTTCAGAGCCACTCTCAGGTTGGCCAGGGCCTTGTCCTTATTGCCGGTTTCGGCATAGACGCACGCAAGATTGTAATAAAACCATCCGAATTCCGGATCGCCTGCAATACCATACTCAAATATTTTAGTCGCGTTTTCGTAGTCCTTTGTAATAGCGTACGACACGCCAAGCCCGTTGACCATATCGAGCCACGTCAGCTTATCCAGCTCGTTACTTTTGAGATTTTTCTCATAAGCTTTGCGGTAATACTTCTTGGCATTTTTGTAATCTTCCCTTTCGTAGTAATAAAGCCCAAGTAAATTTTCGAGCTCCGCACTTCTGTTTTCTATCGTCAGTAACTTGTTAACCATAAACTCCACGTATTCTTCGGGCGGCCCGTCTATAAGCTTTACCGACTTTAAGATATCAATGAAGTAACCGCGGTCACCCCGCATGTAGCCAAGCTTGCTGATAAGAATACTTACCCATTTGTCATCCTGCACCATACAGCCGAAATAGTTTTTCAGCATCTTGCCCGTGTTTTCAAAATTCCGGATTTCATGTTCAGTAATAGTAATATCCTTATACTGCCAATCGCGGATATTGACCTCCCGATAGTTTTTATCCATGAACATCTGCATTTTGTAGAAGTTCCGGCATCCAATCGCGCCTTCACCGCGCTTTTTCGGTCCGATGTGAACGCTCATAAAGAGGTTTTCATCCGGCTTACCTGCTTCAAAATAGACATCTTCACCGTCTTCCGTGTATTCCAGTCCGGGGCTTATAAAATCCGGCAACTCCATCTTCAGGTGCCATGTCGGATATTTGGGGAGAAATAATTGAACCAGGCCGTCAGGCGTTTCCTCCGCGGCCAAAACCGCAGGCGCCAGAAATAAGCTCATAAAGAGCGTCAGTAGTAGAACTTTTAACTTCATATCGATTAAAGTTAGGAATAAAACGGGAGGAGTTTTAATAAATTAAAGCTTGTTTCACTTTAAACACCTGCTGCGGCATGCAGACCGATAAGAAAATCGATGAAGGTGACGAATTGCAAAACCAGTAATAAAAATGTTAGTGCATGCAAAAAAATCAGACTTTTATTCCGAATCAAATTTCTTAAAAGTAAGACTGATAGTAACAAGTAAACAAATGAATATATAATTAAACTGATGATAAAATTCTGGAGTACATCAAATAGCAAAAAAGGCACCAGCCATATGACCACAAAAACAGACTGAAAGGCTGGAAAAAGTTTAAATATTATGTATGAAACATTAACAATAATCAGGAATACAAGCAGAATCCATTCATATGTTGTAGCGCGGCTTATAGATTTTTTCATAAATTTATGTTGCTAGTTACCATATAATAATTCGAGTATAATTAGCGGAACCCCATTTCTTCTTTCCTGCGAGGACGTCATGTCATTAGGTGTATTACCCCACATTACCCATGGCAAAATATCAAAGTTATAGTGTGCTTCCGTGCCTGGTGTCCCAAAATCAAAAGTACCTTGGTTTTCTGCAGACGTTACTAAATTGCCTTTTGTGTCATAGATGGCCTGCTTACCTTCATTGATACCCATCCCCCTAATATCAATATTATTTTTGGCACCAGCAAGATTATGGGTTGTACTTTCTCCGGCTCTGAACCAACCTGGTTTACCGGTTTCCGATGCTATGGCGTAGTTCTGCATGACCATTTCTTCATATGTTAGTGGCAATTTACCATCCTGAAACGAATTCCTTCCGAAATGAGTAATACGCTGCTCTTCAGTGTTAAGACCGTTCCAGTAGCCAATTGTGATTTCGGATGGGTCGTAGGACCTCTGCCATATACTGCCGTCGGAATTGATGACGCCCATTTTGATGATCTGTCCTATCTGAATTTTATCTGGGTCGGAGACGTTGTTGATTGCGGCTAACTGCTGAGGGGTGAGTCTGGTGCCATATACATTATTATAAGTACCTGTAATCGAAGTCATTGTATCACCTTTTTCGACTTCCCCTGTTTTTACATTAACCATTCCCGTAGGATCCACAAGCATGACTGGGTTGTTCAGTACATAGGTATACTTGTTAAAAGTCTGCGGGTTTTTCAAATCCCCTTCCACAGGATCCACACTTACAAACCTGCCAATTAAAGGATCATAGTATCTGGCTCCATAGTAATAGAGCCCTGTTTCATCGTCCAGTTCTTTGCCTGTGAATTTGTGATCAGTTTGAGGGGCGTTGGGGGCGGATTCCTTTAAACGTTCAGAACCATAAGGCAGGTAGTCTCGTCTTTCAACCACCTCGCCCAGCTCATTTAGCACCACATCCACGGAACCCAGATGATCGGTGAGGAGGTAGTAGGTGGTTTCGTCATTGACCTCGGCGGACAGGCTATCTTCGGCATGGGCGGTTGGAATAAAAGCGGCGGACAGGCGGGTAATCTGATCTTTCAGGAAGGCCGTTGTCTCTTTAATCGGGTGGCTCCGGCCCAAAACGTAAATTTCGATAAACTGGTCATCGGTCTTTTTGCAGTACAGACTGCCGTCTTTTTTGTTTACACAATTCAGGAAGTTCACGTGCAGACGGGCGCCGTTTTTAAGATCGGTATCAGGCTTTAAGAGCAAGCGCTTAGGGTCACCGGTTTCTTTGCCGTCGACAAAAGTATTACTCTTGATGCGGACGTGAGTGAAATCAGTGTCGGAGAAGTTACGGAAGTCCACAACTTTTTGCCGGTTTTCGTAAATGAAGATCTGGTTGGCGTGAAGTTTGAAACTTTTGATCAGGGATTTTCCGTTTTTATCAAGCGCCTCAATCTGATAGGCGTAATGAGCGTCCGCTTTGTCAAACTGATGGACGTAGCGGTTTGTGAAACGGCTGGCGGAAATTTCGTCCAGGAAAATTTTTGTATTTTCAAGCGGGCCGGCATTACTTCCTTTGGAACGATAAATTCTGAAACTCGCTATATTTTGCGGCATGGCATCCCATACAATCAGCGCGGAATTTTGGTTGTAGGTAATGCGGAGGTTAGTAAAGGCGCTTTCAGGGAGTTCACCTGCCGCCAGTGTTTTTTTCTTCTCTTTAACCAGAGAATTCAGCGGATAGTAGGAAATTTTGTTAGCCAGCTCCTCGGCTTCTTTATCCTTCCCTTCACGTATAAGACGCATGAGTGTGAGCTGGGCCTGAGAACCGTAACCGCCACCGCCACCGCCTCCTCCTCCGGTACCCTGAGCTGATACGACAGGAGCCGGTGGAGGCACGGGCGCGGGATCGGGTGTCGGATCAGGATTTGGGTTTGGGTCAGGTGTCGGATCGGGGTCAGGGTTTGGGTTTGGATCCGGGGTTGGGTCGGGGTCGGGAGTTGGAGGCGGCGCGACAAATAATTCCTTTTCGATTTTGGCGATACGCAGGTCACCGGCATAAATGTACTTCACTTCTTTGTCGGGGTGCACCTCGAAATATTTGTCGGGGTAGTAAATGACGCCGTTTGTGACAAGATCGGTTTTGGTCAGACGTTCGTATCCCTCGCCGTAGGTAAAGCTGGCTTTTCCGGCTGACAGGATGAGGCGGTCACGATAGTCATAAGCCATTGAATCGGAGTCGCGAAGGACCATATTTCCGTTGGCATCGTAATCGTAGACATGGCTTCCAGCCTGAGTTACCGCGTGAGGGTGCTGTCCATTGTAAACAAATTGCCCGACATCGGATTTGTAGGTCATATTGCCCAATGAGTCGTACTGGTAGGTCTGGGTGACGTCGGTTTGGTTAGCGGTATTCTGGTAGTCGGCCTGAGTCAGGCGGTAGAGGCTGTCGTACTGATAGCTCACGGTTTTGGCGGTGATGCCGGAATTGGCGTCGACCATATTCATTAAATTGCCGACCGGGTCATAAGTGTATTGGTAATTCTGAAGTCCGTTTGCGGCGGTCTTGGAAGTCAGGCGGTAAAGCTGGTTTTCGTCGTAACTATTCTGCACGACCACGTTATTGCCCAAGGTCATTTGGGTGATCTGGCCCATGGGGGTGTAGTCAAATTGATCCGCGAAAATTTTGTCACTTACTTTTAGTTCTTCCAGCTGATGCGCGGAGTCAAATTTATTAGTAGCCACGGTGCTATCAGGGTAAGTCATCGAAGTGACGGCGCCCATTTGGTCGTAAGTGTAGGCAAAGTCGAAGGTTTTGTCGTTGATTTGCCTGTGGTCATTTGTTACGCGTCCCCACAAGTCGTAAGTGAAGCTGTGTTCGTAATTCGGTTTAACAACTCTGGACAAACGGCCGATGGCATAACTGCCCTGATCGTAAGTAAAAGTCAGGTCGCTTTCGGTCAGAATGCGGTCTAGTTCATCGTAAGTGAGTGATGTAACCTGTCCTTTGGGATCGGTTTTCTGGACAAGGTTACTGTTTTCGTCGTAAACATAATTCCATCCGGTCGGACTGGCAAGCTTAGACTGAAAGGTTCTCCGGCCCAGCGAATCGTAAGCAAAAGTGCGTTCGTTACTTTCGGCGTCACGGATTTTGGTCAGGCGGCCGAGTGAGTCGTGCGTGTAATATGTTTGGTAGGTTTGGCCGGCATTTTTTTCGTCGATCCGAACCAGATTGCCGCGGGCGTCGTTGGCCAGAGTTTTAGGATTGCCGTTGGGGTCGGTGGTGGTCACTTCCCAACCTGAATAGCTATTTGTGGTGGTACCGAGCGGATTAACGCTAGTGAGCAAACGACCGCGGGCGTCGTAAGCAAAACTGTTACCGATTTTGCCCGCGTCTAGTGATTCGAAACTGGCGGAAGAACTGAAGTAGGGCTGGATTTGCTTTTCGACGTTTCCGCGCTCGTCGTAAATGGTTTGGGTTGTAACCCAATTGTCATTTGGCGCTTCCTGCTTACTTTCGATGCTGCGATCGAGAGCATCTATATAGGTATATGCCTCCACCTTTTCGCCATCATCGTTGTAGGCCGTGGCGTGAACGGAACGAGGGTTGGAATTATCATCATAAGTGGTGGTGCTGATGAGTTGGCCGTCTTTTTCGACGCTAATTGGGCGGCCAAGTCCGTCATAAGTGGTGTCGGTGACGGAACCATTGGGGTCGGCGGTATGTGTGATTTGGCCGGTATTCGAATCGTATATATAATTCGAATATTGACCCTTGGCATTAGTGATGGTGTCAGGATATAAATTATCGGAATCGTAGGTGGTCGACGTGCTGAAGCCGCGGGGATTGGTCGAAATGATTGGCAGACCGTATTCGTTATACTGCATTTCGGATCGGAGCCAGCTATTTGGCGAGTCCAGCCAGACTTCCTGCGCGGTGACATTGCCTTTATCAACCTGACCAAGTGTCAGGCCGTCGTAATAAGTGCGCGAGTCACTCACCTGTGTTCCGTTTTGATCATGCACTTTTTGTTCGTAAGGAAAGGCTGACTGTGAGACATAGCTCATCAAGGTTTTTAGAAGGTCGGTGCCCGTGTCGGAAAAACTGCCATCCTGACCGCCGGCCATGACCTCGCCATAATCGACGACCTGAATGACGTTGCCGACGTCATCGTAGCTGTAAGCTTTGGCGGTCGCTTTGGTTACTGCCCCGTCAAAAGTCTGGCTGAGGGTTTGAGATAGGTAAGGGTAAAAGTGATCGGCGCCGAGAGACTTATGTTCGAAACGATTGACGGTGGAAGTGACAAGCTGGCCGTTTTTGTCGTAGGACTCACTGCGGTAGGCGCGGCCTTTTTTGCTGATATGGTCGGAATATTCCCCATTCGCGCTATCATCGACCGAGTATTGGTCCTGGTGGTAGTAAGATTTAGTTTTGTAACCCAGTCCGTCGGTTTTGGTGACTACGCGGAAGCCGGCAAAGGACTTGTCGTAGGAATTTTCAAAATAATAGTGGCCGTCTTCGTAAAAATAGTCGGTCGAACTCACATTGCCCTGTTCGTCATCCACGGTCATGCGGCTAACGGTATCGATGATGATGGGCAGGCTGGGGTTGGCCTGACTGCCATCGGGCTTTAGGTATTGCGCCGAAGTCTTGTATTCCAGATTGATCTCGGCTCCGCCGGAAGTATGAACTGTTTTAAGAAAATAAGGGCGGGAACCGGTGTTTAGGTATACATGTTTGGTGTAAGTGTCGACCCAGTTTGCGCCAATTTGTTCGCTGAATTTAAAGCTCTGCACCACATCAGGGAGCAGGTCGCCGTTAAGATCGAGAATGCGGATGCCGCCCACGTCACTATTCGTCTGACCGGTACCGTTGCCGCGGCCAAAAAGCAGTGGAAAATCACCTACATCATCCAAAAAAGTCTGTCCCGTATTAAGCTTAAGTTTATTGACCACTGTATCCGTGGAATAACCGACTTCAATAAGCGCATGGACACGATCGATCAGGCCGTCGCCATTTAGGTCGGCCGAGCGGAAAAAAATGCCGTCGGGCGGAGTAAATTCGCACTTCTGTCCCGACTGCGGCTTGAGCCAGCCGCCCTTGCCGTCGTTGAGCCAGGCACCACCGTAGCCCTGCACATCTGCCAGTCCGTCGTTGTTGCAATCTTCGATATAGGTGATTCGCTCCTTTTGAATACCCAGATTGTCGTCATATATGATTGGAACCGGACTCTGCCACAGATTTGTTAAAAGACAAGAATCTCCGTTACTGTTTAGGCAGGTATCGTCTTCAACAAAAGTTTCTTCATTACTATCATATCTCGATCGGCTTTGAATAAGGTCGGGCAGGCCGTCGCCGTTCAAATCAGCCACCGAAGCGCCGTTATCCTTTGGACCTCCTGTTCCATTCAAAATAGAGACCTCGATACTATTGCTGGAACCACCGATACCGAAAAGTTCCAGAAAGCTCTTTTTCTGTGGTGGGAAAACATAATAATCAACATAGGAACTGAAGCGATCTTTTTTAATATCTCCATTGAAATCCAGAAATTTTCCGCCCATACTCGGCTCATTGGGCTGTGGTAAATTATAATCGGCTTTATCTGCATATTTCCAACCGCCCTTGCCATCATTCAGGTAAACTTTTTGTGTATTGGCCTGGTAACCACTGGGAAAGTCCACAAGACCATCCCCGCTGGAGTCCACAAAAATCGGGTAAACACTGGTCAGGCCATATGTTTTGTTGTAATAAACGATGTCGATTGGGGGCGGGTACAAGTTAGTTTCCTGCCAGCTTATTACGGAAGGCGTGTAGTCAAAAGTGGTGGGCGGAAGGCTGGTGGGAGTGCCGTTTTCGTCGTAGCCGGTTTCGGTAATACTGCCAAGCGTCTGGCGGACGAGTGGCGCGATTTGGCTATAACCCAAATCATACTTCCGGCGAAGCTCGCCCCCGGAATAAACTTCGATACCTTTGATAAGATAATTGGTTTCGACCAGAAAACCTGTGGCGTAGGAATACTGTTTGTCAGGGCGGATTTGTGAAGTGTTCACCAGAAAGCGGACTTCAAAAATTCCTTCTTCACTGCCATGGCCGGTATAAAAGATTTTGTCGGGATAAATCTGATTCCCTAATTTTTGATAAGTGAATCGGATGAAGTTGTCATTCGGGTCACGGATTTCTTCCAGCATCCATTCTGCCACGCGAGTCGGGTCGGCAGGATCAAAGCTGCGGCCGTCATTGGCACTTCCGAAGATATATTTGTTCCCCTGTTTGTCGGTGACAAGCCAGGAGCCATCGTCGCGGAATTCGTAAACGGCGAAACTGCTTTCAAAACGCTGGGCGTATTGGCCATGCGCGCCATCCGTTAAACTGATTTCGGTTAACTCGCCGGACTCAAAGGGAAGACTGGCCATAAAATCGTTGCGATCATAAAGCTGTTCGACACCATGCTTGTTGAGCCGGCTAATCGAGTACTGCGAAAGCGACCAGCGATACCCCACAATATTATAAAGCGAACTGTCCTGACTATTGTGACTGATAACAATATTGGGCGTCATCCCATTTCGTCCCGGCGGCAGGGCAATTGGGTAATTGTAAGTCGCGGCCCCGGTAAATTCTCCGACTGATATATGACCGCGCTGTTTAACTGACTGAAGTGGGTCCTGCCGGACGCTGTTATCGGAAATATACTGTTCAGCGGCCATAGTCGGCTGAGCAGTCAATAAAAAAACACCTGCCAATAAAATAAGGAGGAGCTTATTAAAGCTTGAAAGTCGTGTGTTCATGTGATACCAATTAATTATATGTCCGGGCGGGAACTTAGATTAATTGGGAGGGCAGATGAACTTTGGGGTAGCGTAGTAAAAATAGGGCGTTATGATTTCAATTTTCTACATAATTCCACCCAATCTTTACTACGAGGATTTTTTAAATTATGTAGAGGATTTACAATTTCTAACGGTGACTTTCCATTCAAATGTTTAAACTTCTT
>JAHJFD010000063.1 GCA_018825145.1 Patescibacteria group bacterium | reverse complement strand
TGTGATAGCCAAAACAAAATGTTAGTAGTGCCGATAATTCTGTTTAAGAGAACTGGATTGAAAAAGCTTAGTCACACCCACACCCAGCGGAATGTGTACACTCCCCTTGATATCCCTCTCCACCCTACTTTTAAATTTGGGGGAATACAGGGGGGGGGAGAATTCAGCGCTTTTTGGTTTTAAAAGATCAATTTTCAATCACTCAAACCTAGCCCATTTCCACAAAATACCCCGGACATTGAAACAACTATTGTAACCATTCAGCCTACTTTCTTTAAGTATAAAAATGTGGTATAAAAGATGCCGATACAGAGGGGGGCATCCAAATCGAAACGATTCAGATTAACAAAGAATTTTTAGAGCGGATTCAAGATGCAGATGTTCGCAAGGTGGTGGAGTATTTATTATGGGAGAATGCTCAGTTGAAGGAGCGCATCGGTGAGTTGGAACGACAATTAGGAAAAGACAGCCATAATAGTAGCAAGCCTCCGTCAAGTGATGGACTAAAGAAAGTGCCCAAGAGTCAGCGAAAGCAGAGTGGTCGCAAAGCCGGAGGACAGAGAGGGCACAAGGGGTATCGATTAGAGCCGGTGCAAAAGCCAGACAGAGAAGAACGCCATAAAGTGGAAGAGTGTGAGCATTGTGGAATTTCTTTAAGCGATGTATCTACGGATCATCTTGAGCGGCGTCAGGTATTTGACATTCCCATGATTACAATTGTTGTGACCGAGCATCAAGCAGAGGTTAAAATTTGTCCCTGTTGCGGTGGTGAGACAATGGGTCGATTTCCATCAGGGGTAACAGGGGAAGTTCAGTACGGAAATCAGTTAAAAAGTTTATGTGTTTATTTACAGCAATATCAGTTGTTGCCGTACGAGCGAGCCACGGAAGTGATTGAAGATTTGGTAGGGCAACGGATAAGCGTTGGGACCCTCTATAATATGAATCAATCTTGTTACGAGGGGTTGGCAAGCGTGGAGTCTTCGATTCGGATGAGTATACAAGCCGCCCCTGTGGTTCATTTCGATGAGAGTGGGATGCGAAGTGAGAAGAAGACAAAATGGTTGCATGTGGCTTCTACCGAAGATCTCACTTTGTATCAGTTGCATGAGAAACGGGGAGAGATTGCAATGAACGCAATGGGAGTGTTGCCTGACTATAAGGGGCGAGCCGTCCATGATCATTGGAAGCCCTATTTTAAGTATGGATGTGATCATAGTTTATGTAACGCGCATCATTTACGAGAATTGACGTTCATAGCGGAGGAGGAGAAAGAAGCTTGGGCGGAGACGATGAAGAAATGTCTTTTAGAAATGAAAAAGGTTGTCTATGAGGCAAAAGCTTTGGGGAACATCTCTTTGTATTCAGAAGAGGAGGTTCTCTTTGAAAAAAGATATCGAGCTGTTATCAAAGAGGGTTACGATTTTCATCAGGGAAAAGCCTTACTCTTGCCTCCAATTTCTGGCAAGCGTGGTCGCAAGAAACAACCCCCTGGCAAAAATCTATTGGATCGATTGGATGCATATCAAGAAGAGACGCTCGTGTTTATGAAAGATTTTCGGGTCCCCTTTGACAACAATTTAGGTGAACGGGATATTCGGATGGCGAAGCTCCGACAAAAGATATCAGGTTGCTTTCGAAATGATACTGCTGCTGCCTTCTTTTGTCGCATTCGCGGTTACATTTCTACTGCTAGAAAAAATGGATTAGGTGCGCTCGAAGCCATTCAACTCGCTTTTGCCGAAACTCCTTTTACCCCTCCTCAAACTGCCAGCTGAATGGTTACAAATTAAGAAAGGTATTACAATATGGGAAAGGGAGTAGAGCAACAACTTGAAGAATGCATCAAACGAGGAAAACTCAAATCATTTTCAGATGCAAAGAAGCTGTTGGATAAAAAATAAGAGATTGGTAACATGCTCAGAACCACCTTTCAAAAATTAACTACACTCGCCCTGATAATACTCGGCGTCTCGTTTTTATCCTGTTCGCCTAAACTCGGCACTGAGATGGAGTATGATTTCATACTAACCAAGTCTGATCTGGATCACAGCAAAGGTACAATACTGATAATTCAAGGGGCGGCTCCAACAAATGTTGACGGGAGGATACCTGTTGATGCTGATATCATTTATGCAAAGAAAAGCTTTAACAAAAATTTGGCGGACGATCTCAACAAACTCGGCTGGGATGTAGTGAGGTACGGAAAATATGGTGTATATCTCAACAAAATTGACTGGGATAAATATCGAAAGACAGATTTGAATTTTACACTGAAACAGCTTCGCGATGTCTGGCAAAGGGTACCAAGCGACAAACCGTTAATTGTTTTAGCCCTCAGCGAGGGGACACTTCATGCGGGTCATCTGCCTCTCCAGGATACAAAGGCTTTGATATTGCTCGGGGCAATAGCAACTAACATAAAGGATGTTTACCTTAACAAAGCTAAAGATGATGAGGAGTTGAAAAAAAGAACTGAAAAATTAGAAAGCGCACACGACATGAAACGCGATGAGATGTTTGATAAAAGCTGGCCTGCTGGACGGGTTGTCGATCA
>JAHJFD010000008.1 GCA_018825145.1 Patescibacteria group bacterium | reverse complement strand
TGTCGACCTTGTCGCTAACCTCCCCGACGCGGTTGTCCGCGTCGAGTTGTCGGTGTTCCAGCTCCTGCAGAGCCAGCTTCACCTCGTCCTTGGTGGGGTAGAACTTGTCCAGTTGGGGCTGGACGTCACTCCACCCAAGGGCGCTGCTCTCCAGCGCGGTGACGCGCTTGAGAACCTCGTCGAACGCTCCACCGGTTACCAGCCCCTTGCGGGAGCTGGCCGCCTTTTTCGATGCCATGTACGCGTAGTACATGGCTACGCCCGCGATCACGCAGGCAAATATGGCAATGACCATCGTGTCCATCTGTTCCTCGTTTGCCCCTTCAGGGGTCTTGTTCAGAGCCCCCTCGGGGGGCAGTTGGGGGGTTTCGGACCACCAGCCAGGTTGTTGCAAAACCAATGCTGGGAAAGAACACAAGCACCCACGCATGGCGGGAGTGCCCAAACACAGGGTTTGGCAGATAGCGTAATATAAAAGTTAATAAATGTCAAGCAAAATGGCCTGTACTAAAGATTGTGCTATCATATCTTTATGAAAATCTGCATTCCCATTCAGGCAAAAACCCAAAAAGAAGCCCTAAAAATGCTTTATAAAGCCGCTAAAAAAGCCGATCTGGCCGAGCTCTGGCTGGACTTCATAGGGGATTTGGATCTTAAATCTTTGCTTGGCAAAAAACCGCTCCCCGTCGTCTGTGTCTGCAAACGCCCCGCCGATAAAGGTAAATTCAGGGGCAGTTTCGCGCAGCTTTCCGAAATACTTCTGCAGGCTATTCATTTTGGTGCTGATTATGTCGATATACCTTTCCGGATGCCAAAAAATCTGAACAATAAAATTGTTCAGCAGGCCCGAAAAAAGAAGTGCAAAATCATCATTTCCCATCACGATTTTAAGGCCACTCCCGATTATCCGAAACTGGTAAAACTGGCGGATTCAATCAAAAAACGCGGCGCGGACGTCATCAAAATAGCGACTCACGCCAATGACCTGCAGGACACAATCAATATCATCAGCTTAGCTTCCTACGTTAAATCGCTTAAAATGCCCCACATCCTGATTTCCATGGGCCAGAAGTGCATTTTGAGCCGGATTCTCACTCCCACGCTGGGCGGCGAAATGATGTTTGCCACGCTCAATAAAAAAGGGCAGACTGCCCCTGGCCAGCTTTCGGTCAGAGAATTGCGGAAGGCCTGGTCATTAATTGAAACGAAATGAGCTTAAAAATCGGCATCGTCGGCCTCCCGAATGTGGGTAAATCCACGCTTTTTAACGCGCTGACCCGCACCAGCGGGGCGCAGGCGGCCAATTATCCCTTCTGTACCATCAATCCCAATGTCGGCATTGTCGAAGTGCCCGATCCCCGGTTAAAGGCACTGGCGGATCTTGTAAAGCCAGAGAAGGTCATTCCCGCGGTGGTCGAATTTGTGGATATCGCCGGCCTTGTTAAGGGCGCCAGTGAAGGCGAGGGGCTTGGCAATAAATTTCTGGCCAATATCCGCGAATGCCATGCTATCGCGCAGGTTCTGCGTTTTTTTGAGGATCCCGATATCACTCACGTGCATGGCGGCATAAATCCCAGACTCGATATGGACGTCGTACAGCTGGAACTTATTCTGGCCGACCTCGATACGGTCTCGCGCCGACTGTCGGAGGCCGAAAAAAAGGCCAAATCGGGCGACAAAAAACTTCTGGCCGAAGCGGATGTATACCGCAAAGTAAAAACGCATCTCGAGGCCGAGAAACTGGCCATAAATCTGGATCTGTCAGATGAGGAAAAAGAAGCCATCCGCGACCTGCACCTTTTAACCGACAAGCCGTTTTTGTACATTGCCAACGTCAAAGAAGCCCAGCTGGCCGGTTTTGATACGGCGGCCGTCAAAAAAGATCTGGCGCTTTTGGAACATCAGGAAGTCCTTCCCATTTCGGCCAAAGTCGAGGAGGATTTAATCAGCTTTTCGCCCGAAGAGGCTCAGGCTTATTTAAGTGAGTTGGGCCTTAAAGAATCCGGCCTCCACGCGGTCATACGTTCGGCCTACAGGCTTTTGGGTTTGCAGACATATTTTACGGCCGGCCCCAAAGAGGTGCGCGCCTGGACAGTCCACATTGGCGCCAAAGCCCCCGAGGCGGCGGGCGTGATTCACACGGATTTTGAAAAAGGATTTATCAAAGCCGAAACGATCGCCTATCAGGACTATATTGAAGCCGGCGGCGAACTTGTAGCCAAAGAGAAGGGAAAAATGCGCATGGAAGGCAAAGAATATGTTGTAAAAGACGGCGACATAATGCACTTTAAATTCAATGTATAAATGACCAATGACCAATAAAGTTGCTTATTTTTCAATGGAATTCGCCATTCATCCCGATATCCCGAATTACGCGGGGGGATTGGGGGTGCTGGCCACGGATTTAGCCAGGTCCGCGGCCGATCTGGGTATCCCGATGATCGGTGTCAGCCTGATTTATCACGGCAGCGACGACCGGAAACGGGCCTTCGATCCCGGTAAATTTTTTCAGAAACTGCCCGAAACCATCACAATCGGTATTGAAGACCGCCAGGTAAAGATTGCCTGCTGGAAATACGACATTGAAGGGAAATCCGGCTTTAAAGTGCCGGTTTACTTTCTGGACAGCTACCTGCCCGAAAACAAGCCCTGGGACCGCGATCTGACCAGAGAGCTTTATGACAGCAACCAGTACACGCGCCTGTGTCAGGAGGCCATTCTGGGCATCGGGGGTGTGCGTATGCTGCGGGCTTTGGGCTATAACGATATTTCCGTTTTCCACATGAACGAGGGGCATTCCAGCATGCTTAGTTTTGAGCGCCTCAAAGAAGAAAACGGGGATTTGGATAAGGTCCGGGCCAAAAACGTTTTTACCACGCACACGCCAATTCCGGCCGGCCACGATCGTTTTTCGCATGAGCTGGTACAGCGGGTATTGAACGAAATGGTCCCGCATCGGGTCGAAAAGCTGGCGGGTCACGAGGAATTCCATACCACCAAGCTGGCTCTGTGCACCAGCCGCGTGGCCAACGGAGTTTCCAAAAGACACGCGGAAGTTTGTAAAAAGATGTTCCCTCAGCATGATTTTCTGGCCATCACTAACGGCGTGCACCACCGCAGTTGGGTGGCCGGCCCGATGAAAAAGGTTTTTAACAAATACCTGCCCGGCTGGGAAGATAATCCGGAACTTCTGGGGGAAGCCCTGAAACTGCCCGACAAGGCTGTGCTCAGGGCGCACCGCGAAAGCAAAAAAGTTCTGCTTGATTACATCAATTCAAGTCCGGATTATCTTGTGCAGAGCACTCTGGATATGGAAGAGGACGATTACTTCGATGCGGAAACGCTCACAGTTACTTTTTCACGCCGTTTTGTGCCTTATAAAAGGCCATTGCTTCTGTTTGAAACGGTCAATCGTCTGCGCCAGATTGGCTTCCATAAGCTCCAGATCATTTACAGCGGCATATGTCACCCGGGCGATAGTTACTGTAACGGGGTGATGCATGAGCTCAAAAAACTCCAGCTGGAACTTCGCGGGCAGGTCAGGCTGGCGGTCTTTCCCACGCGCAACCTGAATAACGCGGCGCTGATGGTGGCGGGGAGCGACGTGTGGCTCAACAACCCCGAACCCCCCATGGAAGCCTGCGGCACCAGTGGCATGAAGGCGGCTATGAACGGGTGCCTGAATTTTTCTTCGCCGGACGGCTGGTGGCTGGAAGCTATTGCCATGGATAAAATGGCAGGCTGGGAATTCGGCTGTGACGTTTCCGGGCACGATGTGTTTGACTGTGACGCCATTTATTCGGGCCTGAAAGAGGTGATCCGGGTATACTACAAAGCCCCCGATGAATGGATCGCCCGCATGAAACACTCCATCGCCCTGGGCGCTTACTTTAACACCCACCGGAATATTCTGGAATATAAGGAAAAAATGTGGAACATTTAATCTTCAATCTTCAATTTTGAATCAAATTCGAAAAAACATGATCACGGCCAATGAAGGCTTTAAGTGCGCTAACTGTAAGCGTATTGTAGAGCCGCATACCGGAGGCAGCTGCCGGAACCACTGTCCTTACTGCCTTTTTTCTCTGCACGTGGATTTAGAATTACCGGGCGACCGCCAAAGTGAATGCAAGGGGCTGATGGTCCCGACAGGCGTGGAACTCAACAAAAAGAAAGGCCCGCGCGTCATTCACGTATGCAAAGCCTGCGGCCATAAGGCCATAAACCGCATGGCCCCCGATGACGACTGGGACCTGATTTGCAGCCTCTCCCGCATTCCTCAGTAGGGCTTGTTTAGCAGTTTTATTTAGACGGCTCTCCGAAAATTCTCCTTAAATAGGCTCGTGCAACAGTAGGTATTGCTTCGATGCCAAATTTGTCTACGCTGGCATCCACAATACCAGCTTCAAGACATGCTTTTGTGTCGTCAGGAGGATTTGATGACTGAAGGATTTTTACGATTTTAGGCGGAATTTTCTCATTAAATTCTTTAAAAATACTCATTCCTCTTGGGCCACCCATAGACTCATCAAGGGCCACTATTCCTGATGGAATTCCTCGTTCACAGATGATTTGGACTGCTTCTCTGGCCTGATTGCCATCGTTACATAGAATCATCGGTAATTTTGCTCCGTTGTACTCTTTAGCCGCATCAAAACACTGAGCCATATTACCTCTCAGATCCACCACTCTGCTTCTGTTCTGGCTGACCATTCTTACAACGCCTAAGGCCATTCTTCGAATGGGCTCAACATCATCAGCCAGAACAATAAGCGGTACATGCTCAAAAACCGCCTTAATTTCCCCTTGGGTCAGTTCACGGTTCAGGTCAGACAGTTCAGCCAGAGAGGGGCTTTGAAGATCTTCACCCGATTGACCTTTTAATAGCTCATCAGATGTATTGGGCAACTTTATCTTAATAATTTAAATAGTATTAATGAAACAGTGCGGTATTATATATACATGAACTTCTTTGTCAACATGCTCATAAAAAAAGATTGCATTATCATGGTCATCTGATAATATCTTTTTGCTTAAAAAACTTGCGGGTGTAGCTCAGTTGATTAGAGCGTCGCCTTGCCATGGCGAAGGCCGAGGGTTTGAGTCCCTTCACCCGCTCCAGAGTATATGTTAACTGGCCCCGGATATTTCAGAAGTTTATTAAAAGAAGGGGATCAAAGGGAAGGGGGGTTTGTCGCGAAGCGCATTCGAGCGTAGCGAGACGGGTTCCCTTCACCCGCTCCACTTAATGTGATTTTATGAAGAAAATAGCCCTCTTTGTTTTCGCTGTACTTCTGCCCTTGCTGGCGGGGTGCGCCCTTTCGGAAAAAGAAAGTACCGATACGCCAATGGAGTCCGGAGTTTCAGAATCGGCAATTTTAACGGATGGCACTTATATTTTCGACGCCAAGGCCAGCACCTTTTACTGGAAGGCCTTTAAGTCCGCTGACGGTCATATAGGGGGAATTTCACTCAAACGCGGCGAGCTTGTAGTTCAGAACGGTCAGCCTGATTCAGGGTCTTTTGTCATAGATATGACTTCTATCACAAACACTGACATCGAAAATGAGAGTCTTCGGACCAACCTGGTCAACCACCTTAAGTCCGATGATTTCTTTGGGGTGGGCGATTATCCTACAGCCCGCTTCGATATCACCAGAGTCACGCCATACGAGGGTGAAGGGGATTATGATTATGTGGTGGAAGGGGATTTGAGTATTAAAGACGTCACTGATTCCATTACCATGTATGCCAAAGTCGAAAATAGTGGCGACAAACTGACAGGCTACGCCAAAGCCGAAGTCGACCGCACCAAATACGGTATCACCATCCGCTCCGGCTCCTTTTTCGACAATCTGGGTGACCAGCTGATTAAAGACAAATTCACACTAGAAATGGAATTAGCGGCTGACCGCGTGCAGAAAAGCCTCTGACCTGAAGGGGGTATTTAAAATATTCCCGAAAACAATTCGCATAACATAATAAACTTCAGCCTTTTCGCCGGGGCTGGGTGTCACGAGCTTCAGGCGGCTGAACTTCTCATTTTGCATGTAATTGACCCACCTTATCACCGAAGGGGTCAGGCGGACGTCACCGGGCTCATTGTAACCGCTTCGCACCACGCTGGCATCCCGGGCGGACAAAAACAGGGGCTCCGTCAGGTTCAGCCTTATGTTGCTCCGGCTGCAGCTGTCCCACGGTGCCATAAAACCAAGCAGGGTCAGCAGTTTGACCATGTAAGCGTGCAGAATAATTTCGCTGTGACTGTCTTCAAACTCGCGCAGGCACTCATTTAAAAGCTGATAAACCTCAAGGCATTCCTGGCCGTCCGCTACCAGTTTAGCGGTGATTTCAGCCATAAAAAACAAAATACTCTTGGCCCGCAAATCCGATTCCAGCGGACTGTAAACTTCCAGAATCTCCGCTTCGTCCAGATGTCCCAGCTCGCGTCCCTGAAAGTAGTTCAGGCTCACGTGATAAAAAGGTTCCAGCCGGCCGCAGAACTTGCTTTTTAGACGGCGCGACCCTTTGGCCAGCAGAGACACCTTACCTTCATTTTCAGTGAGCACCGTCACAATCTGATCCGCCTCATTCAGATTGAAGCGCCGGATAACAATGCCATTGGTTTTTTTCTGTCTTTCCATGAGGGAAAAATTAAAACGCATGGTGTTTTCGAAGATATAACTCAATAGCCAGATAACTGCTGAGCAAGCCTGCCGCAATGACCGCCAGAAGCTGCCAGCCGAAAGTGACCCAGAAATTATCCTCAAAATGCAGCAGAATGGAATTCATGCCCGCCATCAGGGTCTCGTTACTGATAACCCCAGCCAGATTACGGGCAAGATAGGCCAGGATCAGACGTGAAAAAATCAAGCTGATAACAAGCGCGCTGATCGCGAAGCCGACTCCCTCAAACAAAAAACCGCTGCGTATGAAGTTGTATTTGGCCCCCACCAGCTTCATCACGTTGATTTCCTTTTCGTGGTTGTGAATGTTGATATTGATGCTGTTGAAGATGATCATCAGGCCAACGGCCGCGAAAATGACGATCAGCCACCAGCTGAGCCGCTGAATGGAACGGGTGATGCCGAGGATCTTAGCGTTCCGGTCTTTCTGCTCCACGTTCTTCATCAGTTTTTCCTGATTCACAATTCCGGCAAACTGGGGCCTTTCCAGAAATTCGATGACCAGATTGTTGTCGGCCACGTCGGTGGTAATAATGCGCACAGTGTCAGGCAGGGGATTCTCCAGATTATAATGATCCAAAAAAGAGATGACATTGGGATATTTTGAACCGAACTTGGCCATTGCTTCACCTTTGCTGATATAAACCACCTCCTTCACATTGATGTGTTCTTTCATGGTTTTGACAAAGACCTGAATTGAGTAATTTTCCACTCCGCTCTGAATTTCAACGCTGATATCCAGCTTTTCACCGACATTCGCGATCACCGAATCGCTGGCATATCGCATTGCCAGCACCAGATTAAACACAAAAAGCATCAGCGCGATGATCAGAATAGTGGCAAGACTGAGGATCTTGTTCCGCAAAATGCTGTGCCAGGCGTTCTTCATGGCACGTTTCACCCATATCACCTGTAATGTCAGGGGGTTTTCCCTCATTTGTTTTTGTTTTTGCCTGCTCTGAATAAATATAGCAAAACCACACCCTGTAAACAACAAAAATGTGAAAAAACGTGATACCACTATTATGGCGCATCAGAATTTGGCACGTGTACGCAGGGACTTTCCGGGCGAAAGCAGAGTGGAAGGTATTTTTTTTGGCGATATTCGAATCGTATATACGATTGTATACATAACGTATATATAAAACACATATAGCAAAAAAATGAGGAAACAGCCCGTGGCATACTTTTTAACTAGTTTTAATCAAACTGGATTTGAATTTGTGGGGATGGTAGGGGCCCAGGCGGACCATTTCGATTTTGGGGAAGAGTTTTTTAAGCACGTCCATGTTTACCCACTGGTCATAACCAAAACCAAGGACAGATGGTTTAAAATCACGGATTATTTTGAAAAAGTCCTTTTTATTTCCTAAAATAACCCGGTCTGCAAGGCCTGTTTCGATAACTCCAAGGCGGCGCTGATTTTCATTAAAATACGGACGTTTTCCTTTCATCCGCTTAACATTAACATCCCGCGCTACAACAACAATCAGCTCGTCACCTATCTTCTTTAACTCGCTTAAGTAAAAAAAATGACCCGGGTGGACCCGGTCAAAAGTGCCAAAGCCCATCACTAAGCGTTTCTGCTCTGCGGCCATAGATTATCTTTTAGTTCGCATCCCCGAAAAGCGGTCCCGGAAAGAGCTGGCGGCCGCGAAACAATCCTTGATCCGCTGGTTGTCGGGATCCAGCAGCATGGCCTTCTTTAAAAGCTCCACGGACTTATCAAAATTCTTCATCTGCATATAACAGATTCCCAAATCACATAGGGTAAGGGCGTTTTCAGGATCAAGATTGAGCGAACGTTCCAGAATCACCACCCCCTGAGTTCGTTTGCTGGAATTGAAAAGCGCCCAGCCCAGACAACGCAAAATCTCCGGATTGTTGGAGTGCAGGCTGTTGGAACTTTTTAAGTAACTGATGGCTTTGGGCCATTCCTGCTTCTGCGAATGAATAAAACCCAGAATGTATTTGGCCGTGTAACTCCTTTCGTTCAACTTAAGCGCGTGCTGACAGGCCTTTTCGGCCTTATCGTATTTATCCATACTAACGTAATTGTCGGCAATCTCCTCCAGGGCCTCCACGCAGTTGGGATCCTGAAAAAGTAGCCTTTCAGCTTCCAGAATAGATTTTGCATGTTCCCCCATCAGCTTTAGCTCTTCAATATTATTCAGGGCTTCAGCAATATGCTGTGGAAACTGATTATCGTCTTTTTTTGCCATAGAGGGTTCTTAGTGCTCAAACTATTTTACCTTATTCTTAGATTTTTTTCAACAAAAATTTCGCCTACAAAAAAGCATTATTGGCCGCGATCAGGCCACGGGCTTTGCCTGTATCAAAACGCTCACCCTCAATGTGATAGGCCCAGATGCCTTCATTTTCACTCAGCTTGATAAAACCGTCGATCAGCCTAAGTTCGTTACCTTTGCTGGCAGAGCCCTGACGAATGGCTTCAAAAATGCTGGCCGGGCAGACAAACTTACCGATCACCCCGAAATCACTGGGGGCCTCATGGAGTTCCGGCTTTTCCACCAGCCCTTCCACCTTATAAAGGCGTCCGGTCTTTTTGCCGGGCCTGATGACCCCGTAAGACGAGATGAATTCTTTCGGAACCTTCTCCACGGCCATCACCGATTCGCCATTAAAGTGGGCCAGAAGCTGTTTGAGTGCCGGCACTTCGTGCTTCACAATATCGTCGCCGAAAAGCACCGCGAAAGGTTCGCCCGCTACCAGCGCTTCGGCCTGAAGTATAGCGTGGCCGTCTCCCAGCGGGTCATTCTGGTACACATAGCTGAACTTCGCCATGTCGTGAATAGGGCTGATCTTTCCGACAATATCGTGCTTTCCCCGTTCCCTTAAAATCCCCTCAAGTTCGGGATGGTGCGAAAAATGCTGGCGGATCAGTTCTTTGTCCGGGGATATAACAAAAATAATTTCCTCAATTCCGCTGGCCACCGCTTCTTCCACCAGATACTGAATAACCGGCTTGTCGACGATCGGTAAAAGTTCTTTGGGTACCACTTTAGTCGCCGGCATAAACCTTGTTCCCATTCCCGCCACCGGCAATACTGCTTTTCGTATCTTCATTATTATTCTTAGTCCTTATTCCATTTACCTGCTCCCTAGTCTTTAGTTTTTATCTTCACAATCCTCATCTGCACACTTGGCTTTTTCGGGATCCGGACATACAGAATATGGTTCTTCTGGGTCGCTTCAATCTGGCTGGTATCCGCGTGCAGAGGCAGAATAACGCTTCGGGAAAATTCCCCCCAAAAGCATTCCTGCGCGTAATAGTCCACACCTCTCAGCTGAGTGACTTCGGTGTCCATTGTGCGCTGGCCCTTAATGGTAAGCACGTCATTATTTATGACAATTTCGACTTCTTCAATATTGACGCCCGCCAGCGGAGCCACAATGCGGATTTCATTCTTGTTTTCCAGAACGTCCACCGGCAGCTGGCCAAAGCTGTCAGGCTGAGAGATTTCGGATTCAGGGGCCGGCGCGTCATAACCGATTTTGATCGTTTTGGCCGGCAGAATTTTTGTAGCGAACGGAGTCTTCATGATTAGATTTTAAAACTATTTTTTTCCGGAGGCCACCTTTTTCTTTGGAGCGCCCTTTTTGTCCTCAAAGAACGTGTCAAATTCCTCTTTTGAAAGCACTTCTTTTTTAAGCAGTACCTGGGAAATCTTTTCAAGGAGGGGCTTGTTGTCGTTAAGAATCTTGTTGGTGCGGGACTGGGCTTCGTGAATGATTTTAGAAACGGCGTCGTCGATTTTGGAAGCCACTGCTTCGCTGTAGTTAGCCTTAGAACCAAATTCCGCTCCTAAAAAGCTGGCGGCAGACTGGTCGCCGAAAATCACAGGACCCAGATCTTCACTCATGCCGTATTCCATAACCATACGGCGTGCAATGTCGGTAGCGCGTTTAAGGTCACTGCTGGCCCCCGTGGTCACTTCGCCGAAAATCAGCTTCTCGGCCGAGTGTCCGCCTATCAGTGAACATAGCTCGTCTTTGAATTTGGAAACCGACTTTAAGTGCTTATCTTCTTCCGGCAGGAACCAGGTCACCCCCAAAGCCATACCGCGCGGAATAATCGAAACCTTTTCGACGGGATCACAGCCGGGCAGCATTTTGCCCACAAGCGCGTGGCCCACCTCGTGGTAGGCGGTAATTTTCTTTTCTTCTTCGTTCAGGCGGCGGCTCTTCCTTTCGGGGCCCAGTCCGACCTTTTCAATAGAATTGTCCAGGTCTTCCGCTTTTACTTTTTCACGGTTGTTCTTGGCCGCCAGAATGGCCGCCTCATTCAGAAGATTTTCCAGATCGGCCCCCGAAAAACCGGGAGTCTTCTGGGCCACTTTTTTCAGGTTCACGTCTTTGTCCATCGGTTTGTTGCGGGCGTGCACTTCCAGAATCGCTTCACGCTCAATCAGGTTTGGCATGTCGATGATCACGCGGCGGTCAAAACGTCCGGGACGCATCAGGGCGGCATCAAGAACGTCGGGGCGGTTTGTAGCCGCCACCACAATAACATTCGTGTCCTTCTCAAAGCCGTCCATCTCGGTAAGAATCTGGTTCAGGGTCTGTTCCCGTTCATCGTGACCGCCGCCCATGCCAAAGCCGCGCTGACGGCCCACGGCGTCGATTTCATCGATAAAAATAATGCAGGGCGCGTTATGTTTGGCCTTCTGAAATAAATCACGCACGCGGCTGGCACCCACGCCCACAAACATTTCAACAAACTCGGAACCCGAAATACTGAAGAACGGCACATTGGCTTCGCCGGC
>JAHJFD010000061.1 GCA_018825145.1 Patescibacteria group bacterium | reverse complement strand
GACACATGTGAGGTCGCTTTTTGCTCTGTCTTTACACTCGTAGAATGTTCCGCATTCTGTAACCTGGTAACCTCCGGGCGACAAGCATGTCCGGCAAACGTCTTTGCCGCCGCAACTTCCTACTGTTGCGCCTTCCAGTTCAGGTTCCATGTCGCTCGGACTTTTACATTCCATATATTTTTTATTTTTTTTGTCTACACATACGTCGCAGATTTTGGCTAAGTTTTTGCATTTATTGTATGGCGGATAGTCGGTGACCATTAGCCCTTCTTTTGTCAGACATGTTATTTGACCTTTTGATCGATCTGCACAATCGTAGAATGTTCCGCATTCTGTAACTGTTTTACCTTCTCCTGAAATACATGTCCGGCAAACGTCTTTACCGCTGCAAGTTCCCATTTCTGCTACTTCTTCTTTTTCGTCCTCCAGCGCTAAAAATCCCCACCATGGTTTGTCATATTCGGATGTTTCACCTGTTAAGGGATTAACCATTATTTCAACTTCCATTTCTAATGGAATGAATCCAAATAGTCTGACGTCGACTATTTCAAGCTTTTTATAAACATCCACGCCTCTGCTGTTTTTTAAAGTATTTTTTGCGTTATTTACCGTGTCGATAAGTTCCGGACAGATTTTTAGTATTTCATCCAAGAGCTTACTTTGACTTTCTGCAGCCAGATATGACTGTTCTGATTGTAAGTCTTCTTCTTCAAGAAGTTTTCCCTGGAAGTATTGATTTCGTTTGATTTTGTATTTGTAACCAATTACATCTTCTCTGATTCCTTCACAGTCTTTTGTTTTAGCGTTTTTGAGTATTTCTTCCGCCGCTTCATTATTTTCATCTAAACTTTCGCCCGGATCCGGATATGTTGCGATTAAATCCCACCAAGGAAGTTCTATTTCATCTATTATTTTTCCGTCTTCCTGACTTACTTTTCCTCTTACTTTTTGCTTTAGAGGAATGAAGCCCAGAAGATCGACTTCGCGTATTCCTTTGAATCTGAGTACTGATTCGCCGTCTTCTTCATCAGATTCTATATCAATCATGGTAATTTCCGGAATTTCCTTTAAAACCGCTTCGTTTACTATTAACTCCGGGCCGCAATCTGACATTGCTATGTGTATGCATCTCCCGTGGTCGCACAAGTCTTCTGTACACGCTTTATTGTCATTGCATTTGTCGGCACATTCGTCTGTCCCATTCCATGTGTCTTCCACTTGTTCTTCTTCCTGCTCCCCCTGTTCTCCCTGCCATGGGTCTTCCCATTGCTGTTCTTCCTGCTCCTCCTGTCCGCCCTGCCATGGGTCTTCTGCAGGGCCTTGACCTTCAGGCCATTCTTCCTGGCCTGAGACAACGTTTGATATGATAATTATGATAGCAGTCGCACACAAAAAAACTGCCCCTGAAAATAAGAGAAATTGTTTTATTTTGGACATAAAAATAAAGGTTAGTTACACCTACGCGATAGTAACATAAATTGTTGGAATCTTAAAAAAATTTTCCATCATTTTTCAGCTTCCCTGATGATGACAGATTATAAGTTTTTCGCGAATTTTGTTAATACTTCCGCCTTGCCTTCCGAATTTACATAAATCATATCTTCAATTCTTACACCCGCCTTACCTGGCACGTAGATTCCCGGTTCAATGGTAAAGACCATGCCAGACCGGATGCGGTCTTTTGATTTATGACTGACACGCGGAGCCTCATGAACTTCCAGGCCGGTGCCATGACCCGTGGAATGGGTGAAGTATTTGCCGAAGCCGGATTTTTCAATCACATCGCGCGCCGCCTTATCCAAAGCGGCACACCTCATCCCCACCTTTATAGCCTTAATGGCCGCGCGATTAGCCGCCAGGACGGTTGAATAAATTTTTTGTTCAAAAGGCGTCGGTTTCCGCTGAAAGAAGACCCTCGTCATGTCCGTGATATACCCCTTATAAACCAGTCCAAAATCGACCAGAACCATCTCCCCCTTCTTCAGCTTGCTTTCGCCTTTCTGATGATGAATATCTGCCGTATCTTTACCGAAAGTAATGATTGGCGGAAAAGAAAACCCGTCAGCTCCGTTTGTACGGGCGATTTTCAGAAGTTCCCACTCCAGTTCATCTTCCGTCACACCAGGCTTCAGCTTACCAGCCAGCTCACGCAAGCTCTTACAGGCAATTTTGACGGCCTTTTTGATAATTCTGATTTCAGCTTCATCCTTGATCTTCCGGAGTGATTCCACAAGCCCCGTAGTCGGTTTAAACTTCACACCCGGCAGGGCTTTTTTGTATTTCTTCAGACGGGCCACCGTAAAATTCTCCGCCTCAAAACCAATTGTTTTAAACCTGCTCATAAGCTTTTTCAGACCCCTCTCCTGATCATAATAGGGAACACCTGCCTTCCGGGCCGTCTCAAAATAACGGGCATCTGTGATCAGAACATGCTTTGCGGGCGTAACCAATAATTTTCCGTTGGTACCCACAAAACCTGAAAGATAACGCACATTGTGCCTGTCAGAGACCAAAAGCGCACCCAGTTTTTGAGCTTTAATCAGTTTTTGAAGTTTTTTAATTCTCATTTTCAAATTTATCGGTTTTTCGGACTTCCACAGCATAGCATTTTTTGTTAAGATTTGAATCACTTAGTCCTTTAGCCCCACAAAAAATGCCCAACCGAGAACTGATCAAAAAAAATCTCAAAAATACAGTGACCGAAACTAACTTGCAGGGCTACAATAAGCTTCACGTGGGCAAGGTCAGGGACACCTACGAAAAAGACGGCCAGCGGATTATTGTGACCACCGACCGGCAATCGGCTTTTGACCGGATTCTCGCCGCCATTCCGTTTAAGGGCGCCGTACTCAACCAGTTCGCCGCTTTCTGGTTCGATAAAACCAAAGACATTGTCACAAACCACATGATTGCCACTCCCGATCCCAATGTTTCAATTGTGAAGAAGGTTAAAATCTACCCTGTCGAAGTCGTCGTCCGCGGTTACATAACGGGAACCACCGATACCTCGGCCTGGATGAATTACGCGAACGGTGAACGGAACTTCTGCGGAGTTCAGCTCCCCGAAGGCCTGAAAAAGAACCAGAAATTCGAAACGCCCATTATTACCCCCACCACCAAACCCGAAACCGGCCATGATGAGAAGATTTCGCGTGAAGGAATCATCGCTCAGGGGCTGGTTCCCGAAGACGAATGGGCCCGGATCGAAAAATATGCCCTGGCCATCTTCAAACGCGGTCAGGAAGTCGCCGCCGAAAAGGGTTTTATTCTGGTCGACACCAAATATGAATTCGGCAAAGACGCCGACGGCAACATTGTGCTGGCCGACGAGGTGCACACGCCCGATTCTTCCCGCTACTGGATCGCCGCCACCTACGAAGACCGTTTTAATGCCGGTCAGGAACCCGAGAACTTTGATAAGGAGTTTCTGCGCCTCTGGTTCAAGGAACACTGCGATCCATATAACGATCCTGAACTTCCTCCCGCGCCGGACGACCTTGTGGAGGAACTGTCATTCAGATACATCGATATTTACGTAAAACTGACCGGCAACACCTTCGTGTACAATGAAGGAAAGAATATTCAGGAACGGATTCAGGAAAATCTGGACAAGTATTTTGCTTGAAGTTGACAAATTTTTAAAACTGTGTAACCATAAACTTTTAAAGAATTTTAAATTAAAAATTATTTTAAAAATTGTAAAAATTATAAAATTTAAAAATTTCTAAACTATGTTAGTACCAATCATCATGGGCTCCAAAGTCGACGAAGCCCACGGCCGCAAAATCGCTGAATACCTGGAAGAATTTGACGTAAAGACGGAGCTTTACGTGGCTTCCGCCCATAAAGTCCCGGAGCTGGTGCTCGACATCGTGAATGACTTCAACAAATCCGGTGATGACATTGTTTACATCACCATCGCCGGCCGCAGTAACGGCCTTTCCGGCGTAGTGGCCGCCAACGCCATTCATCCGGTCATCGCCTGCCCGCCCTACAAAGATAAAGACGATTACGCGGCAAACGTCAATTCATCCACCTTATACCCATCGGACACGCCAAGTATGTTTGTGGCCGATCCTCAGAACGCCGCCATGGCAGCCATCCGCATTCTGGCTTTGACGAATGACAAACTCCGCAAGCTCGTCGCCAAACGCATCGCCGACATCAAAGATTCCTTCTAATCATTTCGGATTTCGAGTTTCAAATTTAAATTTTTAAGATATGATCACCTCTTTAAGCCCTCTCGACGGACGTTACAAAAGCAAAGTCGATGAGCTCATCCCCTACTTTTCAGAATACGCCCTGATTAAATATCGTCTGATAGTGGAACTGAGCTTTTTCATGACTCTTTCGGCCGAAAGCGGTATTCCCGAACTTCCGGGTTTCACAGACAAAGAGCTGAAATTACTCGAAGACATCATCAAAAACTTTGACGAGAAAGAGGCGGAAAAGGTGAAGGCCATCGAAAAAAAGACCAACCACGACGTAAAAGCGGTTGAGTATTACATCAAAGAAAAACTGGAAAAAACCAGCCTGAAGAAACATCCGGAGTTCGTACACTTCGCCTGCACCTCGGAAGACATCAACAATCTGGCTTACGGCCTGATGTTAAAAGGAGCCGGCGAGCACGTGATTCTGCCCCGGATGAAGGAAGTGGTAAAAGCGGTAAAAGGCCTGGCCAGAAAATGGAGGAAGGTTCCCCTGCTCAGCATGACTCATGGCCAGCCCGCCACCCCCACCACAGTGGGCAAGGAGTTTTTGGTTTTTGCTTCCGGACTGGAAAGGCAGATGAACCTGCTGAAAAAACAGGACATCATGGGCAAGCTGAACGGTGCATCCGGTAATTTTAATGCCCATATTGCCGCTTACCCTAAAGTAAACTGGCTTAACCTGAGCAAAAAATTTGTTCAGAATTTGGGACTGGCTTACAACCCCTACACTACCCAAATCGAGCCTCACGATTACCAGTCCGAAATTTACGACACCGTGGCCCGCTTCAATACTGTCCTGCTCGATCTGGACCGCGATATGTGGATGTATATCAGCCGCGGCATTTTCCGCCAAAAAGTAATCGCAGGCGAAGTCGGTTCCTCGACCATGCCCCATAAAGTAAATCCTATCGACTTTGAAAACTCCGAGGGAAACCTGGGAATGGCCAACGCCATGCTCAGGCATCTGTCCGAAAAACTCCCCCTCTCGCGTATGCAGAGGGACCTGACCGATTCAACGGTTCAGCGAAATATTGGTGTTTGCTTCGGCTACAGTTTATTGGCTTACAAAAGCACTTTAAAGGGTCTTTCCAAACTCGAGTTGAACACAAAAGTTATACATGATGAACTAGACCGCAATTGGGCGCTTCTGGCCGAACCCATTCAAACCGTAATGCGCAAAAACGGCGTGCCGAACGCTTACGAAAAACTCAAAGAACTGACCCGCGGAAAGGAAGTGACAAAAGAGGGCGTCCGTACCTTCATTAAAAGTCTTAAACTTCCCGAAGACGATAAAAAGAGACTACTCAAACTCACACCTGCCACCTATATCGGAATGGCAGACAAATTTTAATATCTGACTTCTAAAACCATGAAAAGAGTACTTTTACTCCTACCCATCCTTGTTTTATCCGCCTGCCAGCCGATTCTTAAGCAGGTAACCCCTCCTGTCACAAACTTTGAAGAATGCATCGCTGCCGGTAATCCGGTTATGGAAAGTTACCCAAGACAATGCCGCCACGGTGACCAAACTTTTACGGAAGAAATTGACGTGACTCCACCTGTACCAACCATCCCGACTGATGAAGGCCCTGACCTAAAAGGAAACTGTGAGTCAGCGGAAGGTACGTGGTTACCCGACAGCAGTGAGTGCGAGTATATTTCAAAGGATAAATGTGAGGAATTAGGTGGCACGTTCAATGAATGTGCCTCGGCCTGCCGAAATGACCCTGAAGCTGAGATTTGCACCATGCAGTGTGTACAGGTATGTCAATTTTAATCCCCTCTCATGATCATCGGACTCACCGGCCCCATGGCTAGTGGCAAAAGCACGGTCGTGGACGCTTTAAAAAGCCAGGGTTTTAGGCATTTCACTCTTTCGGACATCGTTCGCGAGGAATGCACCAAACGCGGACTGGAAGAAGTCCGTGACAACCTGATGGCCACCGGCCAGAGCCTGCGGAAGGAATTTGGCGCAGGTGTTTTGGCAGTCCGCGCACTGCAAAAAACAGATGAAAACTCTAACTGGATCATCGACGGCATCCGCAATCCGGCCGAAGTGGACGAACTTAGAAAACACCCCCACTTCATTCTCATCGCCAACACCGCCCCCGAAGATATGATCGTCAGCCGCATCCTTTCCCGCAAACGCTCCGATGACACCATGGACGAAACCGCCATCCGCACCAAGCTGAGGCGGGAAATGGGCGAAGGCGAGCCACCCGAGGGCCAGCAACTTAAAAAGTGTATCGACATGGCCGATTACGTTTTTGAAAACGTAATGCCCATCGATCAGGTTGAGACCGAATTTATGAAACTGTATAATCAGATCAATGACGCACAAAAAACCTGACAGACCAAGCTTTGAGACCGTATATATGGACTTCGCGAAGGCGATCGCCAACCGTTCTTCGTGCAAAAGGCTGAAAGTGGGCACCGTTATTACAAGTACTGATTTCAGGAAAGTTTTGGCTGTAGGCTATAACGGCAATGCCGCCGGCCTTCCAAACGGCTGTGACCGCGACGAAGTCGGCAATTGCGGATGTCTGCACTCCGAGGAAAACGCCGCCATCAACTGCGACAGCCCCAGATACGTGGAGAAATTTGTTTTTGTGACTCACCTGCCCTGCACCGCCTGTGCCAAGCGCCTGATTAACATCGGAAACGTCAAAAAAATCTTCTTCGAAGAGGATTACCGGAACCGCGAAGCAGTCAGCTTATTTAAAATCACCGGAATCGAGATTTTTAAGATCGACAAAGGCAACGTGGTAAAAGTTGAGGAATAGCCCGGTCATACCCTTTATAAACCTTCCGGCCTTGTTCAGGAGGGTTTTTTGTGATATAATTAACAGAATATTTCAAACAAACAAAACCCATGATTGCCTCACTTATTTTTCGCAGAGAATCTACCGCTCCATCAAACGACAAAGGTCACATCGGAGGCCTGTCACCTGCACATATTTTTGCTGAAACACCGGACGAAGAAATCAGAGCTATGGCCGAGCATGAACAAATGGAGTGGGAAGCCGGTCAGGGACCGAATTTTAAACCGCTGGAAGACCATGAACGGGAGGAAATGATAAATGAGTACTTTACGGAACTTACAGACAGGCGAAACGCCCTGAAAGCAATTTTGAAAAATAAATAAAAACATGATTCACCTCCACGAAACAGGGCCCAGGGGGCCTCACCCAGCACCTCATACCAGAGAAGAACTCGATAGTTTATCCGAAACTTTGACTGAAGAACAAAAAGTAACCGCTGATCCGGAACTGAAAGAAGTACGGGAAAGATTGCAGGGAAGTGATTATGCGCAGGCCGCCAGCTTTGAACAGGATCCACGGAAGAAAGAAGATTTTCGTTTTCTTCCTTTACGGTACAAGGTGGAATACCAGGCTCTGAAAACGGATGAGGAAAGAAACCGGTATCTTAATACAACTGTTATTGAGCAAACCAGTAAAAATTCTGAGGGAAAGCCGGTAACCATTCGTATTCCCGCACTTCAATACATTGAACAGTCCCGTCGGAATGCTGTTGGACATTATGAAAGAATGGACTCCTACTACAAGGTACCGAAAGTAACGCCCGGACTTAAAACTCCTGAACTTGTTGCGGATACCCGCGTTTATGCCATGGGCGGAGCTCTGATGACAGATGTTGCGAAACGTTTTCCCGGAAAGCCTGATGTTATGGCAAATTCCGGAAACCCAACGGAAGCTCTGGGAGCTTTTGAATCTTTTATTAAGGGCAAATCACCTGATGAACTGAAAGGGTCAACTGTCATTATTGCCTTTGATCCGGAAATGTTTGGATCTCCATCCATTGCAAAGTACATGAATGACACGGAAACCCTTCTGAAACGAATAAAAGAAGCGGGTATGGTGGCAGTTATGGCGGATCCTCTGAATATCGGTGACTTCGAATTCAATAATGTGCCTCCGTATATTGCCCCCGGACAATCGAAAGAAGCTCCAATATATTCTGCTCATGAAAGCGTAGGTTACAGAAGGGCAAAACGATGGTGGGACGCATACCGCAACCTTCTCGGGACTCTCTACCGGCAGGGATATATGGGGGCGCTCATTGGTTTGGGCAATGCCACTTCAGCCCGGAATACAATAGGAATCCATGAAAACTTCCTTAAGGTTCCAAAAAAACCAGGCAAAGGATACAGCGATGCCTGTAACCAGCTGGCTATGAACGGTTTCGTGGCAGGCGTGAATCTTGCGCATGGAAAGCGAACACTTGATGAGGAACTCCTGCCGGTTGAACGATCAGTTAATGCTGATACCGAGATTTATTACTACGGAAAAGGTAAAAGTCTTCCGCAAGCTCCGGATTCCGCGCAAGCCGCACTTCCAACCACTGAACTTTTGCCTTCTTTCCCCTGCATTACCGACATTCTGGATGAGAGGGTGAAGCATGGTCTGTGGGAGATCGGAAGCATACCTGCCGCACTGGAACTCGGCCAGATTCATTATGCCCTTGCTAAGACCGAGTCACGCATACGTGATGTTCAGGAAGAAATCGATCGGGCTGAACAAGAGGGACTGGATATGAAATTTGCCAGGCTCGAATTTAACCGCGCTATATCCGAGATATATTTTGTTTATGCCTGGATAGCTTTCCGGAAATATAAAGGAGAACGACCGGGAAAGGCCAGTAAGGAAGAGGTTCTTTCCGCTATCGAATATGCGGAAAAGATGGACCGCAAATACCATTTCCATCCCCGTTTTGCCGAACAGGTAAAAAAACTCAGGAATACGCTATAATCAACTGCCATTAAAATGGAAACATACGACCTATACCAAGAACTAATCAAACCTTTCTGGGCGCCGCCGGCCTGGTTATTCGGACCGGTCTGGATGGTTTTATACGCGCTTATCTTAATTTCTTTCGGAACGGTTTTTTATAAAGTCTGCAAAAAGAAATTGCCGGTCGCGATATCGCTCCCTTTTGCCTTAAATATAGTTTTTAACATCGCTTTCACCAATATCCAGTTCGGCCTGCAAAACAACATTCTGGCCGCCATAGATATTCTGCTGGTTCTGGGAACAATTGTGTGGATGATAGTGGTAATCTGGCCGAAAATTCGCTGGGTTGCCTACACGCAAATCCCCTACCTCGTATGGGTAACCTTTGCCACCATTCTGCAACTGACAATCACTTATCTGAACTGGTAAAGCGTTTGACTTCACAAGCCTTCCCGACTACAATCGTGTCAAAGCGTCTGAGTCCCGCCTTAGCGGAACCCGAGGCACTCAGAAACTAATGAGTGTTTTTTTATGCCATCAAACATGTTCAAAGAAGTCGACCCTAAACAATCCTTTCCTAAGCTGGAAGAATCCATTCTGGCCTACTGGGAAGGCGAAGAAACCTTTAAAAAGTCCATCGAAAACCGCACAAAAGAATACGTTTTTTACGACGGCCCGCCCTTTGCCACCGGACTCCCCCACTACGGCCATCTGCTGGCCGGCACGCTGAAAGACGTGGTTCCCCGCTACTTCACCATGCAGGGCTACAGAATTGAACGAAAATGGGGCTGGGACTGCCACGGCCTGCCAGTGGAGAATATTGTGGAAAAGGAACTGGAACTCAACAATAAAACCGATATCGAAGGCTTTGGAATCGATCGCTTTAACGAGGCCTGCCGCGCGGTGGTTTTAAGGTACGCCAATGAATGGAAAAGCACCGTGCGCCGCATGGGTCGCTGGGTCGACATGGAAAACGATTACAAAACGATGAACCCGGAGTACATGGAGTCCATTTGGTGGGTGTTTAAAAGTTTGTGGGACAAAGACCTGATCTACGAAGGGCATAAAGTGGTGCCTTACTGCCCCCGATGTGCCACCCCGCTTTCGAATTTTGAGACCAATCAGGGTTATGCCGACAAGCAGGACCCTGCCCTGACCGCCAAATTCGAACTGGAAAGCGAGCCGGGTACCTACCTGCTGGCCTGGACGACCACCCCCTGGACCCTCCCCAGCAATCTGGCCATCGCCGTCGGACCCGACATCACCTATGCCAAAGTGAAGGATAAGAACGGTGAAATTTACATAATGGCCCTGGACCGCGTTCCGCATTACTACAAAGACCCCGCCGAATACACAATTACAGAAGAGATGCTGGGCAAAAAGCTCAAAGGCCTGAAGTATAAGCCCCTGCTCCCCTGCTTCGCCGACAAAAAAGAGCCAAAAGCCTTCACGGTGACAACCGGAAATTTCGTGAGCATTGAAGACGGTACCGGACTGGTGCATATGGCCCCTTACGGCGAGGACGATATGGCCATCATCACGGGCCTGGGCGTGGAACTGGTGGACCCCGTGGACGCTGAAGGCAAGTTTACCGAACCGGTTTCCGAGTTTAAGGGCCTTTCGGTCTTTGACGCAAACCCTCTGATCATCAAAAAGCTGAAAGACGAAAAAAAGATTGTGCGCCATGAAACAATCAATCACAGCTATCCCTTCTGCTGGCGTTGCGACACGCCGCTCATTTACCGGCCGATTTCGACCTGGTTTGTGAAAGTCGAACAGATGCGCGATAAGCTGATGAAGACCAATAAAAAGATCAACTGGATGCCTGACCACATTCAGGAAGGCCGCTTCGGAAAATGGCTGGAAGGCGCCCGTGACTGGGCGATAAGCCGCAACCGCTATTGGGGTGCGCCTCTGCCGATCTGGCGCTGCAACTGTGGTGAAATAAGGTGTATTGGCAGCATCAAAGAACTAGAAAAACTTACCGGGCAAAAAGTCGACGACCTGCACAAGCATAAAATCGACCACCTTACCTTCCCATGTAAAAAGAAAAAAGAATCTGAGTTTACTTTTGTCCGTCACGGCCAAACGGACTTCAACAAAGAACGACGTTGGCAAGGATCTACCGATAACGAGCTAAACGAAACAGGTATTCAGCAAGCGAAAGAAGCTGCCAAACAGCTCAAAAACGAAAAATTCGACCTCATTATTTCATCGCCCCTCAAACGAGCCAAAAAAACCGCTGAAATCATCAACGAAACTCTCAATCTGAAAATTGTTTATGAAAATGACTTACGGGAGCAGGACTACGGCGAGTGGGAAGCCGTGCTGACAAAAGACCTGATGGAGGAATACAACTCAGATATTAATACCCTGCGCCAAATGACTCCTCCGGGCGGCGAACCTTTCGATAGTGTAATAAAACGCGTCGAAAGAGTGCTCACAAAGTATCGTGACAAAAAGATTCTGATCGTTGCCCATGGTCACGTGTATTTTGCTGTTTTATGCTACACGAAAGGGAAAGTTCTGGACGACGTGATACATGAACCGCATGACAACGGTGCCGTGTATAAAATCAGCTATGCCGACTTAATGCGCCGCATTCCCGAAGTACTGGACTGCTGGTTTGAGTCAGGTAGCATGCCATACGCCCAGCTGCACTACCCCTTTGAGAACAAAGAAAAATTTGAAAACAACTTCCCGGCCGAATTCATTGCCGAAGGATTAGATCAAACCCGCGGTTGGTTTTATACGCTTCACGTGCTTTCCAATTCCCTGTTCGACAAACCCGCTTTCAAAAACTGCATAGTCAACGGCATCGTACTGGCCGAAGACGGACAGAAGATGAGCAAGCGCCTGAGCAATTATCCTGATCCCTCAAAAATATTTCACGAGTATGGCGCTGATTCCCTACGCTTTTATCTGATGAATTCCCCTGTTGTTAAGGCCGACGACATGCGCTTTTCCGAAAAAGGTGTGTCAGACGTGGTTCGCAACTTCATTTTACCCATTTGGAATGCCTACAGCTTTTTTACTACCTATGCCAATATCGATAAGTGGACTCCCAAAAAAGCAACAGAATCGACCAATAAATTAGACCGCTGGATTCTGACCGAGTTGAACAAATTAATTGTTCAGGAAACCGAATACATGAACAGCTATGATTTACAGAAAGCCAGCAACGCCATGTACGCTTTTGTGGATTCTCTTACCAATTGGTATATTCGCCGTTCCCGCCGCCGTTTCTGGAAGTCAGAAGACGACAGCGACAAAAAGATGGCCTACTCTACTCTTTTCAAGGTACTTACCACACTCTGTCAGATCATTGCCCCGTTCACCCCCTTCGTCAGCGAAGAAATCTACCGCAACCTGACAGGCAAAGAATCCGTGCATCTGAGCGATTACCCTAAGCCTGAAAAGGGGAAAGCCGATGAAAAGCTGATGGAAGAGATATTTATTGCCAAAACGATTGTGAGCCTTGGGCTAGCCAGCCGCGCTAAAAGCAAAATAAAGGTCAGGCAGCCACTGGCCAAAGTTCAGGTCGCTCTGGCTCAGCAATACGACAAATCTTTGCTGGAAGATGAACTGGAAATTATCAAAGAAGAGTTGAACGTCAAAAAAGTTGAAGTAATCGAAAACCCAAGCGACCTGGCTACTGTTATTGCCAAGCCAAATGCCAAACTACTTGGACCCAAATACGGCAAAGAAGTTCAGACGATCATCCGGACGGCCAAAACCGGCAAATTCGGGCGGCTGGATAACGGCAACATTAAGGTGCTCGACTACGAACTGACGCCTGAAGAGATGGAAATCGCCTATATGAGCAAAGAAGGAGCTGATATTGAAACCGAAGCCGGTATTTTAGTGGCGCTCGACGCCAAAATAACGCCTGAACTCGAAATGGAAGGTAAAGCCCGTGATCTGGTGCGTCAGATTCAGGAACTCCGCAAAGCCGCCGACTACCGCGTAGATGACCGCATTACCGTGGCCATGATTGGCGCCGACACCAAGCTGCTTGATAAATTCGGCGACTACATCAAAGCCGAAACCCTGGCTAAAAAAATCGTCACCGAAATGGAAGACGGCGACCAGTTCACTGAACTGGATGGAATCACCATTAAAGTTAAACGCTAAACCCGTGTCGTCACCACAACCTTCCTACCCCGTCTCACCAGCTATAGCAAATTTGCACTATAGAAGTAGTAGTGACTATACATTGTATGGTGCAGTTTTGTGTAAGATTTGCCATATACTTCTACAAAGACCACTACCTGGGCACAAATTTTATTGACACATTTAAAATAATGCCCTAGAATCACATACTATTAGTTATTAACTTAAATGTGATATGGCAGAAAGAACAAGTGAATTACCCGAACTGGATTACGACAGATTGAGTGATACAGAACCACACCCTGAACTACGTAAACCACCTGCCACTACACCTGAACAGGAAGTTGTAAGGGATAAAGCAAAGTTGCAAAATGCGTTAGCACAAAACGTAGAAACACCTGAAGAACTTACTAAGTACAAAAGGGTAAATCCATCTGACTCCCCTACTTTCGAGTCAGTAGAGTATCATCGCTTACTCAGTGCCATATACCTACAAACAGTCTATCAACTAGCCGCTGAAAAACACACCGAACCAGAGGATGGCCAAGAGGTAACTACTGAAAGTACACGGGAGCAAGTTAATGATCAGTTATCCAAATAAGAACTGTGGCGTTTTCAGGCCGATAAAACCATGCTAAAATCTAAGCCGTGATCAGACGCTTTATTTTACATCTTCTGGCCAACGCCGCAGCGTTATACTTCATTTCCATTGTGCTGGAAGGAAATTTCGCGATTACGGGTGGTATTAAAGGCTACCTGGTCGCCGCCCTGATCTTCGGTTTTCTGAACAGTCTGGTAAAACCACTGCTCAAGCTTCTTTCACTGCCTTTGATTTTGATAACGGCGGGACTTTTCAGTTTTGTTCTTAATATGATCATAATCCGGCTCGCCAAATACGCGCTCGGCGTGCTGGCCTTTGAAGGAATCGGCGTGCAGGTCGAAGGCATAACCACCTACTTTTTTGCGGGCCTGCTCCTGGCAATCGCCAACTTCCTGATTCACTGGCTCACCCACAAATAAGACAAAGCTAACGGCTTAATCCTGATTGTGGGCGTATTGTACCATATCCTCTTTACTGATAATACCGTTTTCGGCAAGCTGATAAGCGTAAGCATCCATGGTAATCGTTCCCTGCTGGGCGCCGGATTCCATGGCGGTTCGGAGTTGCGAAAGACTGCTCCGCTTGATGATGTTCTTAATCCCCTTGTCGGCCACCATAACTTCGTAAACCGCCGCGCGCCCCGGCTGATCGATACGATCCAGAAGATCCTGAGACATGATCACCGCAAGGTTTTCGGCAAAGCGGTCCTGCATGATTTCCTGCTCCTCATGAGGGTACATGGCAATCACATGTTCAATAGTCTGAAGGACGTTTTTGGTTGGTATAGAGGCGATGACCAGATGCCCCATTTCGACCAGATTAAGCACGGCATCCATGGTCTCCCTGTCATTTATTTCACTGATCATGATGATATCAGGGTCTTCGCGCGTTGCCGAATGAATGGCATTGGCAAAAGTAAGCGTGTCTTTACCCAATTCCCGCTGGGAAAAAATGGATTTATTCTCTTTGAAAACGTGCTCGATGGGATTCTCGATCGTGATCACATGATACACAAAGGTATCATTCACAAAGTCCAGCATTGCCTGAATGGAAGTGGACTTCCCGGAACCGGTTGTGCCGGTCACCAGAATAAGCCCCTGACGAAACGAGAGAAACTGTTTCATGACTTCCGGAATACCAAGCTCATTCATTTTAGGAAGATGCTTGGAAATCATGCGCATTGAGACCGTTAGCATGCCGCGGCTAAAATACACGTTCACACGGAAACTGACGCCGGAAGAATGAATATAAGAAAAATCCATTTCACGAAGCGTCTTCAGGCGTTTTTGTTCGGCTTCCCCCGGCAACATTTCTTTTACCATAGCTTCCGAGTCGGCTTTAGAAAGTTTGTCGACGTTTTCGACAAACACAAACTTGCCACCCACCCGAAGCGCGATGCGGCCTTCTTCGCCAAAATGGATATCCGAAGCGTCCTGCTCAATCGCAATGCTCACCAGCTGATCTAATGTAATTCCCGCACTTGATGCATGAGTCAGAGTTGTTTCAGCCGCCGAAGCCGCTGCCTGCTGAATATTTTGTTCGTCTGCCATGAATTTTGTTTATAGTTTTATCTGTATATTATACCAAAAAAATGGCTTATTTGCAATGCCCAAGTCGAAAAAAGAACCGGCTTAATGTATAATGTGCTGGCCAATAACAGAAACAAACCATGAACTGGCAAATCCTGCTTGCCTTCCTCGTCGGCCTGATCATCTTCATCCACGGCATCGAGAATTTCAGTCGTGAAGTGCTTTCGTTCGCGGGCGCGCGCTTTAGGCGGATACTGCGCTACGCCACTAAAAACCGATTTATCGCGGGGCTGGTTGGTATGGTGGTCACCGGCCTGATCCAGTCCAGCGCCGCCACCACCGTGATTACGATAGGCCTGGTGAGCGCGGGCATGATTTCTTTCGCCCAGAGCCTGGGAGTGATTTTCGGAGCCAATGTGGGAACGACCATTACAGCCCAGCTGGTGGCCTTTAAGGTAACAGCTTATGCCCCGTTTTTTATCATTCTGGGATTTTTTGTGGGCCTGCTGAAGCGCCCATACCGGTACATAGGGAGGGGTATATTTTACTTCGGGCTGGTGTTCTTCGGCCTCGGCCTTGTGTCCGACGCCATTACGCCGATTAAAACCAACCCGGAAGTGATTCAGCTCTTTTCCAATCTTTCCAACCCCGCACTGGCCCTGCTTTTGGGCCTTGCTTTCACCGCCCTGATTCAGTCCAGCAGTATCACCACCGGCCTTGTTGTGGTGCTGGCCGGAAGCGGTATACTCCCGCTGACTCAGGGAATTCTGATTATGCTGGGCAGTAACATCGGTTCAACAGTTACCGCCATGCTGGCCTCCACCCGCCTGAGCCTGCACGCCAAACGCAGCGCCGCGGCCCACCTGCTGTTTAATGTTATCGGTGTGCTTCTTATCCTTCCCCTGCTCACTCCATTCACTGATTTAATCGAATTTATCGGCGGCTCGGAAGCCCGCCAGATCGCCAACGCCCATACCATTTTTAACGTGGCCGCGGCCATTTTGTTTCTGGCCATTCTGACTCCGGTAAAAAAGCTGGTTACCTGGCTTGTCCGGGGTGATGAAAAAGAAGTGCTGATCGGCACCAAATATCTGAAAGACGCGCTCCCCAAGTCAAACCGGCAGGCCTTTGGTCTGATTGAAAAGGAAGTTTCCTATTCCCTCGAAACGGTCTTCGATTTCTACGAAATCGCCATCCGGTCTGTCACCAACCCGGAAAAAGCCAATATAAACGCCGTGGATAAATATGAAGTATTGGAAGACCTGCTGGACTACAGAATCGAAACAGCACTTCTGGAGCTTTCCCGCCGTCCGCTTTCAGAAAAAGAAGCCAAAAGAATCGTACTGCTGGTGCGTATATCAAATCTGGTGGAACAGCTTGGCGACACCGCCAAAAACCTGGGCCGCCTCCCCCACTCCGGCAGTATTGCAGGCCATTCCATGTCACCTGAAGCTTTAAGCGGCATTCAGAATATTTACGAACGCATGAACGAGCCGTTTTCTGTTCTGAAAAAAGAATTTCCCGCCAAAATCACGGATTACACCAAGCTGATGCGCCACCTTGGAACCGTACGGCCGGCCATTGCCCGCGGATACACCCAACACATAAAGCGCCTACAAAAACGACAGGCCCGGGGCGGCAGTATTTTTGTGGAAGCCTCGGCCCTTCTGGAAGACGGCACCGACCGTCTGAAAGAAATTCTGAAACTCTGCCAGCATTACGCCCGCCTGCGCTGATCCGCGAACCAACGCAGAATTTAACGACAGCCTTCAGCCAAGCGGACTTTTGATCTGCTTTAAGCTCGGCCGCATAACGTGGGTATAAATCTGAGTCGTCCGGATATTCGAGTGGCCAAGTAATTCCTGAACATAGCGCACATCAGTTCCATCTTCAAGTAAATGAGTAGCAAAACTATGACGCAGACTGTGAAAGGTAGCATCTTTTGTGATGCAGGCCTTACGCTTTGCGTTATCAAAAATCTTCTGAACACTCCGCGAAGAAAGGGGGCCGCCGCGCTCGCTTTCAAAAACATAGTCATTGGCTTCTTTACGTTCAGTAAACACTGCCAGATCGCCGCAAATTTTAGAAGGAATAATACTTATTCGGTCCTTCATACCCTTCCCCTGTCTTACAGTAAGAATGCTTTCATAAAAATCCAGATCCTTCAGCTTCAGATGACACACCTCACTCAACCGGAGACCGGCCCCGTAAGCCAGACTTAAGAGTAATCGGTGCTTCTGATTGCGAGTCACATTAATCAGCTCCGCCACTTCCATGCGGGATAGTACTACCGGCAGTCTTTGGGGTCTTTTAGAAAACTGAATATTAATCTTATTGAGATACTTCAAGATATGCCGGGCATAAAACTTAATTGCAGCCAGGTGTAAATTAAGGGTATTCGGAGCTAAATCCTTTTCCAGCAGCGTAAGTAAGTAAGCGCGCGTCTTATCCTCATCAAAAAAATGGTCAGCTCCGGGAACAGCCTCAAAATACTCAAAAAGACAAGGTATATAAGCCTGCCAGGTATGCGGGCTATAACCGCGAAGCTGCATGGCATGCCGAACAGAACTGAGCTCCCGGGAATAGTTGTGCATTTTAAAATCCATTGTTTTCATATAAATTCAATTAAATACTAATAATTCGGTTGGGCCCCTAGGAAGGAGAATCACTTTACGACACTTTTGAGAAACGGTCAAGCCAAATTAACTAAATTATCCCCAGTTTTTTATTTTTAGTTTCTTCTCTTTAAAGTCTGCGTCACTTTTATATGTCTAAGTAGTGGCTTATATAAGCCACTAAATCACTTTCTTAGCTTAAAAAGTGGGGCTTAATTGAGTTCAAATAT
>JAHJFD010000060.1 GCA_018825145.1 Patescibacteria group bacterium | reverse complement strand
ATATTTGAACTCAATTAAGCCCCACTTTTTAAGCTAAGAAAGTGATTTAGTGGCTTATATAAGCCACTACTTAGACATATAAAAGTGACGCAGACTTTAAAGAGAAGAAACTAAAAATAAAAAACTGGGGATAATTTAGTTTGTTCTTGGGTATTGGTGGAGCTAAAGGGACTTGAACCCTTGGCCTCTTGCATGCCATGCAAGCGCTCTAGCCAGCTGAGCTATAGCCCCACGTGTCTGACCTACGGCACAACACAATTTATATGATAATATTGGAAATGACAATTAATTTTTCGTCATGGTCTTACTTAAATCCCTGCAGCTACCAATGGGTTCGCCCATTATCCCCTTTAGTTTGCCGGCCACCGATGGCAAGGGCTACGGCCCTATAGACTTTTCAGACAAGAAAGCACTGGTTGTTATTTTTATGTGTAACCATTGTCCTTACGTCAAAGCGGTCATCGATCGGCTCATTGCCATTCAGTCCGATTATGCTCAAAAAGGTGTTCAGCTTATTGGCATTAATGCCAATGATTCCGAAAATTATCCCGAAGATTCTTTCGAAGCCATGAAAGAGTGGGTCGAAGAAAAAGGCATTAATTTCCCCTATTTGCACGACGAATCGCAGGAAGTAGCCAGCTCATATCAGGCACAGTGCACGCCCGACATTTACGTTTTTGATCAAGTCAAAAAACTAGCCTATCACGGGCGGATCGATGATAATTGGCAGGAAGAAGGCCAAGTAACCAAACAGGATTTGAGAGCGGCCATCGACGCAATTATTGAGGACAAACCGGTTCCCGAGCCTCAGCACCCCAGCATGGGTTGTTCTATCAAATGGAAATAGACCCGTTTCTCACTTTCGCTTATGCTTTTTCACGTATTTTAGCACAGCCTCTTTAGTCGTGATCCAGTTCCTTTTTATTTTAATAGCCTCCAATTTGCCTTCTTTAGCTAACTTACCTAAATAGGCCTGGGAATAACTGCAATATTTTGTGGCTGCGGCCAAACTGATAAAACCTTCTTTCTGTTTTGACGGTGTTAAAACATCAAGGTAGATGTTCAGCGAGCGCAGAATGGCTTGTGAAATGAATTGGACAAGCGGCTTATAGTTGTCCCTGTCCGCGCTGGCCAGTACCCGATAATATTTCTGCCGGTCATTCTTCTGAATAATCGTTAGCGGAAAACCATATTGTATAAGAAAGATATTCATCAAAAGTCTGCCAACCCGGCCATTGCCATCTTTAAAGGGGTGAATATGTACAAATTTATGGTGAAAAATAGCGGCAAATTCGACCACATCAAGTTTCCGGTGATTGGCCCTTGCCCAATCAATCAGCAATCGCATTTGGTTTGGCACTTCCAGGGCTGATGGAGGAACATGTTCGGTGCCGGTGATAAAAACATCGGTATCGCGGTATCTGCCGGCAATTTCCTTATCAATATCCTGAATCACCAAAGCATGTAATTCTCTAATCAAGTGTTCGGAGATTGTGTGGGCTATGCCGTGTTCAACCAGCTCATAAAGATAGTCCAAAGCTTCCTGATGATTTCTGGCCTCCAGATGATCTTTGAGTGGTTTTCCTTTAACAGTAAGGCCTTGCTGGATGACCCAGTAAGTTTCCTTTAAAGTGAGGGTATTGCCCTCAATGGCATTGGAGTTATAAATCATTTCAATTTCAAACCTTTCCTTCAACTTAAGGAGCATGGTGGAAGATATAGGCCTGAATTTATTTAGTTTCTTCAGTTTTTCTTCCAGAAGCTGGTAGATTTCAGCTTGAATCATAGTATGGGTTGGATAGCTCAAAATTAATTATATCCAACCTATACAAAAAAATCAAGCAAACTATGATAATATTCCAAGCGACAATAAAAATACCCTCACATGGACCGAAAAATACCCGCCACCATGGCGACCCAGCACCCCGATAATGCGCGGGAAGCTTACTGGAACAAGAAAAAATTCCAGAACACTCTCGATGAAATTGAGGAGTGTTACCGCATGTTTGACGAGCTCAAATGCACTGAGTACATGTGGGACTGGGAAGGAAAATTCGTGGATGAGGCGGTCATCGAAAAGCTTTTTCAAAAATATTTCAAGTTCTTCAGGCGGCACGCCCTCGGCAAAGACGTCTTTCTGACATTCCGTATCCCCAACACCGATGAAGAAAGCGGTCACAGGCTGGCCAGGGCTTTTATGGCGATTCTCACGGCCGATGACCTGGCACACGAAGTGGGCATGCAGGTACCGCCGATTTTCGAGGTCATTTTACCAATGACCGTGAGCGCAAGTCAGCTTCTGCGCGTCAAAAAAACCTTCCACGAAGTCGAGGAGTTCAAGCGTTCGGCCTTCAAAACCAAACGGGCAGGTCAGCAGGAATTCAATGTCATTCCGCTTTTTGAAGGCGTCCAGCACCTTTTTAACGTCGACAAAGTCCTGAGCGAATACATCGAAGGATGCAAAGCCAGATTCGGAAAACAGCCTGAGTATATGCGGCCTTTTATGGCCCGCTCCGATCCGGCCCTCAACTCCGGCCTGATTCCGGCCGTACTGTCCAGCAAGGTGGCCCTGCAAAAGTTCGCCGAAGTGGCCAAAAAGTACAAAGTGCCCATGTATCCCATCATAGGTCCGGGCTGTCTGCCATTCCGTGGCGGGGTCAACCCCGAAACCATTGCCGAAACCATTCAGGAATATAGTGGCATCCGCACCATAACTATTCAGTCGGCTTTCCGTTACGATTACAAACTGGAGGACGTCAAAAAAGCCATTCAGCTGATTGAGCGAAAACTTCCCCAACTCGAATACACCCCTCTCACGAAAGGCGAAGTGGCCGATATCGCCTGGGTAAACGAAGCTTTTGGTAGATACTACCAGCAGACGGTCGAAAAGGCCGCTCCGCTCATCAACCGCATTTCGCATTCTGTTCCCGGACGCCGTGAGCGCATGCTTCACATCGGGCTTTTTGGTTACAGTCGCGGGGTGGGCAAAGTCAGCCTGCCGCGAGCCATCAAGTTTACGGGCGCCCTGTATTCCGTGGGCGTGCCACCCGAATTTATCGGTTCCGGCCGCGGAATCCGTGACGCAATCCGCGCGGGCAAGATCAAAACGATTGAGAAGCATTACACCAATTTATGGAAGGACTTTATTCACGCGGGCAAGTACCTGAATAAGGAAAATCTGGCCGCCCTGGCCAAGGGCTATCCCGCCTTCCGTGAAGTAATGACCGACGTGCAGGAAATAGAGAATTATCTGGGCATGGAACTGGGGCCTCTAAGAACCAAACATTATTTACACCGCAACTTAGTCTCCTCAATTTATCTGCTTTCTAAAGAGAAAAAAGACTTTTCGGAGGAACTCGAAAAAGCGGCAGAAATCCGAAAAAGCTTGGGCTAAAAAACCAGACTAACTTAAACATATGTATAGAAAAACGATACAAATTGATCACCTTATACCAACAGGAAGTACAGTATGTAAGAACATCCAGGCAAGTCTTGCCCGGCAATCAGATCACACAGTGCCTCCTGTTCACGTAATACGACACCCGAAAAAAGATGGGTATTATTTTTTATATGATGGGCATAATCGGGTATATTACGCGGCAAATCATGGAGAAGAAAAAATACGAGCAGATGTTCTTGAGACAATTGACGAAATAGTTGAAAACGGAGGTCCTTACTTCCAATTAGGCAATAGTCAGTTGACAGTTGAGTTGGAGGGACTGTTAAGAACAGAAAAAGAACTGGCAGTATGTGGAATAAGACATATTCTGCATCTGGCGCTGGGAGAAACAGACGAGCCAAGTGAGAATTTCTCCGAAGAGCTCGGAAGAGCCGATGAGAGCCGGAAAAGCTTGGGATAGGTCAGTAGTTGGCATATATACAAATTGATGTCACTGAGACATGTATTTGTATAATGACTGCAGAGAGGATTACCAGGTGGTATGATAAAACAAAATAATTTGTAGAAATCTGTTTATGCTTTCAAATCGAATTCAAAAACTCCGGCCGTCCGCTACACTGGCGATTAACGCCAGGGCGATCGAACTTAAGAAGCAGGGAATCGACATTCTAAAATTCGGCACGGGCGAACCGGATTTCGACACACCTGAGCACATCAAGCAGGCAGCCAAGCAGGCGCTCGACGAAGGTTTTACCAAATACACGACAGCCACGGGCATTCCTGAACTCAAAGCGGCCGTAGCCGACAAATTCAAACGCGACAACAAAATTATCTGCGCGCCAGAAGACGTAATTATTTCCGTGGGCGGAAAGCAGGCCCTCTACAATATTTTCATGGCGCTTCTGAACCCCGGTGATGAAGTACTTTTACCTTCACCTTACTGGGTAAGTTATGCCGATATGATTCTGGTCTGCGACGGTGTGGTAAAAACGATTGATACGCGCGCCAGTCGCTTCAAACTCACAGCCAAAATGGTGGAAGAGTCAATGACTCCAAAAACCAGAGTCCTCATCTTGAATAGCCCCAGCAACCCCACCGGCATGGTGATCGAAAAAGAGGAAATCATCAAAATTGCCGAACTTGCCCAAAAACATCAGTTCTACGTCATCAGCGACGAGGTCTACGAATATTTTCTCTACGACGGCCGGCAATCTTTTTCTATCGGCAGTATTCCCGAAATGAAAGATTGGGTCTTCACCGTGAACGCGGTTTCCAAAACCTACTCCATGACCGGCTGGCGAATCGGTTACATGACCGGCCCGCGCGAATTCATAAAACCCATTTCCAGTCTGCAAAGCCATTCTACGTCCAACCCCTGCTCCATCGCCCAAAAGGCCGCTCTGGCAGCCATTACCGGCCCTCAGGACTGCGTGAAGAAAATGGTAACTGAGTTTGAAAAACGCCGGAATTTCGTTTACGAAGCCTTCAGCAAGATTCCCGGCTTTAAACTCGACAAACCCGAAGGCGCCTTTTACGCTTTTCCCGATATTTCAGATTTAAAGGTCCATAATGGCTTCGCGCTGACAGAACTTCTGATGGAAAAAGCCCGCGTGGCGGTAGTTCCCGGCGGCGCATTTGGTGAGGAGGGAAATAATTTCATCCGCTTTTCTTTCGCTTCATCCATGACCGACATCGAGGAAGGTTTAAAACGAATCAAAGAAGCTCTGACTTAAAACATGTCGAAAGACCCACCAGCACGCAGCCAGTAGGTCTTGTCGCTCCTTTCATTCGAGGTTAAGTGGAAAGCCTTTTTTCCAAAGCTTCTTCAGAGGGCGCATCTTGCTGAGCAAGCTTGCGATTGTCAGTACCAGCACTCCAAGCATCAAAACGTTAAGGAGGGCTAGGTAAGTGGTGGCTTCAGGTAGCAGTTCCTTGTCCCAGGCAGCCCAAGGCGGTAGCCACAGCCATTGGGAGAGTGCCTTGAGCTTACCCTTCCAGTTGGCTCTTTTGTCCTTCTTTTTTTTCTTGGGGCGCCATCGGTCAAAGATTTTCGAACGAATTGCCTGCCCACCAAGATCAAACAGAAGCATCAGTACGATTAGGCCAACGCCAAGGTAGAGTAGCCACAGCAGTCCATCGTTCCTGACGTCCTCTGCCTTCTTGAAGAAGGTGTAGCAGACGTGAGAGAAAATTGGCAGGAGCCTAGCCTTGTCCATACCGGGATCCAGGCTCGCTCCCAAATCCGTTGTCCCGCGATGGTTCATCCTGGTCCAGAATCCTGCCTCCTTTTTCGTTAGGTGTTTGTCATAGGAACGGGCAATCCGCCCATCAGCCAGGTCCATACCACCACTTGCAGAGAGCAGAATAACCGCCCAGAAGTACTCTTCGTTCCGGAAGTAGTGAAAGTAGCCGATAAGTGCCGCGATTGCACCAGCCACGCTCAGCCAGTTAGGTCTGAGAACCAGGCTGCAGGCAGCTCTGGCCTTCATTGGCAAAAGAAATATCCACAGGATGAGCAGAGTGCTCACCCCGACGCACAGAATCCAGTTATGCAAGGGGTCGCTCAACATTGCTCACCTCTCATGTGAAAGAAACAGTTGATTACCAAACACCCCAGAGGGATTTGGCAACAGCATGAAGATTCTAGCTTAGAAACAACATTTGTCAATGGTGGCTTTTTTGAGCTATAATCAAATGTAAATCAATACAAATGCCAATCGGACAGCAGTTAATCATCTTTCTTTTTACAACATTAGGCGCGTCTTTTGGCATTGCCTTCGGAGGCGGCAGCTTCGTTGTGCTTCCTGTTCTTTTTCTGATGGGCGTGGATCCCAAAATTGCTGTGGCTACGAACGTGGCGGCAGCAGTGGCCCAGCTGATTACAGGGGCCGTTATGTTTGGCACGCACAAAAAAGTACACTATCGAATGGCCACCAAGGCAACTCCTTTCTACTTGCTGGGCGGCATCATCGGAGCCTTCGCACTCATCAATATCGCCCCGACTTTTTTAAAAGGTATCGTGGCCGTTGCTATCATCTTTTTCGCGATTTTCAGCATCTTCCGGAAGAAACACGTGATGGACACCCCCTGCAGACCGGCCGTCACAAAAACACCCATGGCCTATCCGCTTTTGGTTTTGGTGGGCACTTATCAGGTCATGACCACCGCCGGAGCCGGCACCATCCTTACCTTCATCTTCATGTATCTCTTCGATCTGAACCTCAAGTGTTCCATTTACACTCGTCAATTTGTAACCTTGCCTACAATGGTCGTGGGAGCCGGCATTCTGATTCAAAATGGTCTCGTTGACTGGTTGCTCTTTATTCCACTGGTTTTTGGGCGCATAACAGGGGCTATTATCGGCTCGGAACTGGTCATGCATACTCAGCGCAAAAAGCTTTCCATCGCCTTCTCCGTGGTTGTGGTACTTATGGCCATCAAAACCCTTCTGGGCTAGAATATGGCCATGTGGATACGTCGCAAAGTAAAATCCGGACAACAATTTGGCCGTCAGCTTGGCCACCCAACCCTTAATTTCAATGTGGGAGTTTTTGGCTCAAAATATAAACCCGGCGTTTACACCTGCGAAGTGCGTATTCACGATACAAGTTACAAGGGAGCTCTGTTTTTTGGCCACAAATCCACCACGCGCAAAATGGTGCTGGAAGTTTATGTACTTAATTATTTCGGTAACCTGTATGGTCAATACGTTTATTTCAAACCTCTCAAATGGTTGCGTGCCCCAAAAAAATTCAGCAGTTCTGAATTACTCAAAAAACAAATACAGAAAGACGTCGCCAGTATAGTATAATTTGGCCATGCTCAATTATCTGCGAAAAAAAATCAGCTACGACAACCCACTTCGTCTTTTTTGGCATCGGGTTAAGGGTGTTACGGCGGCTGTTCGCTACGGCTTTCCAGCAAAACGTATGGTGGTCATCGGCGTGACCGGCACCAACGGCAAGACCACCACCACCCACATGATCGAACACATCCTTCGCTCATCAGGCAAAAAGGTAGCCATGATCTCCACGTCAGATTTTTCCATCAACGGAAAGCACAAGCCCAACCTCTCCAAAAAAACGACCATGTCTCCGTTCAAAACGCAAAAATTCCTGAGTGACTGTGTCAAAAAGAAAGTTGACTATGCCGTTATCGAAGCTTCTTCCCATGCCCTTCATCAGTCGCGGTTATGGGGAATTCCTTTCGCCATTTCCGTTATCACCAATATCACCCATGAACACCTCGATTACCATGGTACGATGGAAAAATATGCAGAAGCAAAAAAAATTCTCTTCAAAAATGTTTCCAAAAACTGTCGCCGCAAAGAATCCGAAACCATTCATCACATTCCTCATATCAAAGCCTTTGTCCTGAATACAGCCGACAAATATTACGACAAATTCAAAGAAGTTCACTGCCCCGTAAATATCGATTACGGATTAGAGCGGGGTGATCTAAGGGCGAAAGACATCACTTATACGAAGTACGGGTCCAAATTTGCCATGAAATACCATGGCCAAACGGTTGGTGTTAACCTGCCATTGGCCGGCGGCTTCAACGTCGAAAACGCACTTGCCGCCACGGGTGTCGCGCTTGCCTGCAAACTCTCACTGGAAGAAATCAAGAATGCTCTGAATTCTTTTGAGGGCGTGGGTGGTCGCATGGAACGAATCAAGAGCCCTAAAGGTTTTGAGGTCATTGTCGACTTTGCGCTCACGCCCGATGCCCTCGACAAATTATACAAAGTCCTCAAAGAAACCACCGAGGGCAGACTGATCGGACTCATCGGCAGCTGTGGAGATCGTGACAAAGAAAAAAGGCCCGCCATGGGTGAAATCGTCGCCTCATATTGCGACCTGACCATCGTCACCGATGAAGAACCTTACACCGAAGATCCCAAAGTCATCATGCAGGCAGTGCTCGCGGGTGCCAAAAAAGTGAAAAAGATGGGCGACTCCCTCAAACTCATTGAAGACCGTTACGAAGCCATGGAACACGCCATCAAAAATGCTCAGCCCGGTGACGTGGTGGTGGTGACCGGCATGGGCTCCTTCCAGACTCGCTCCATGAATAACGGCCCCATAGTTTGGGATGAACGCGAAGTCGCTCGTGAAATCATTTCGAAATATGCCTGACCACCTATATCTCTTTTATACCATCATTGATAATCATTGAATTATCATGGACTTATCATTGATATATCAATGATACGAAGTTTAGCACACCTACCTCTGTTGTTTTTCGGTGTTTGATTGGGGTATGATTCCAATACTGTTCTAATATGACCCCAATAATATTTCAAAAAACAGATGGTCTGCTGGTCATTGATAAACCAAAAGGGTGGACCTCTTTCGATGTGGTCGCAAAAATCCGCAACAAGTTAGGCGTGAAAAAAATCGGCCACACGGGCACCCTCGACCCCATGGCCACAGGTGTTCTGGTGCTATGTCTTGGTAAAGCAACCAAGCTCGCCCAGGAAATGACCGCCTACGATAAAGAATACATTGCAGAAATAACTTTGGGCGCCACTACTCCCACCGATGACGCGGAAGGAGTAATAACTCCTTTTCCGGGTGCAAAAAAGAAAAGCAAGAATGAAATTCTGACGGCGTTAAAATATTTTGAAGGCGAAATCATGCAGCTACCACCCCGGTTTTCGGCCAAGAAAGTCAAAGGCAAACGCGCTTACGCCATGGCCCGCAAAGGTCAGGAATTCAAACTGGAACCGGTCAAAGTGAATGTTCACGAAATCGAACTGCTTTCTTACAAATGGCCCACAATAAGGCTCCGCGTGCTTAGTTCTAAAGGATTTTATGTGCGTTCACTGGCCCGTGAACTCGGCGAAAAGCTCGGCACCGGCGGCTATCTCTCCGCACTGCAAAGGAGCAAGGTCGGAAAGTTCAACCTTAGTCATGCAACAACCATCGAAGAAGCGAGTGCAAAAGATGTTCTTCCTATTTAATCCTGCTCTTTATCTTGGTGCAGATAAATAGTCTGAGTTGGGTAAGCGATTTCAATGGCTTCTTTTTCAAAAGCCTTCACCAAAGCCAAATTGATTTTTTGCTGTGTGTTCATGTATTCCGTGTAATCATTAGATTCAAGATAATAAACGGTTTCGAAGTCCAGACTATGGTCACCAAAAGCCTTAAAATGAGATCGGTCAAAAGTAGTTTTCTTAACACCCTGAATAACATCCTTCATAATTTTGGGAATTTTGCCAAGGATTTTATGAGGCGTGCCATAAGAAACACCAAGGGCGAAAACAATCCGCCTCTTTTTCATGCGCTTAAAATTACGTACGCGGGAGCTGGTTAATTCGTTATTTGAAATTACGATTTCCTCCCCCTGCAGGGCCTCAATTCGCGTGGTCTTCAGTCCGATTTTCCTCACCGTTCCCTGATGCTCACCCACAATAATAAAATCTCCGACTTCAAAGGGTTTATCCAAATAAAGCGAAAAAGAACTAAATATATCCCCCAAAATATTCTGAACCGCCAAAGCGATTGCGATGCCTCCAATACCCAAACTGGCTACTAAAGCCGAAATATTTACACCCAGGTTCGACAGAATCAGCAGAAGTCCTGTCGCCCACAGTACAATTTTGGCAATCAGACTGAGGGCATAATAGGTTGTATTCTTTTCGCGCTGTCCATTCTGCTTCTTGGCCACTTTAGCCAAACCGTACTCAATCAATTCAGATGCTACCCTAGTCGCCCAATATATAAGAAGAATAACCAAAACAATCTGAACTCCCTTTTCAATTACCGAATGAAACACTAAAAACTGCATAGCAGTATACAAGGCAGCAAAAAAATACAGGCTGCCAGGAATGGATTCCAGTGTCTCAATGAACTCATCATCCAGGTCATTCTTGGTCTTGGCCGTCAAAAGCTTCAGTTTTGCAAAGATTTTGTTTTTCAAAATCCGAAAAAAAAGAAGCGCGCCCACAAAAATACCCAAAGCAATTAAGTAGTTTTGTATGGTATCTCCAAAATAACTCAACTTTAACAAATTCAAAAAATACTCTTTATTCATGATATACGCTTAAGGAATTAGTGATTTTGTTTCTCTATTTTAATCCACCGGCCAAATCCATCAGAACCGCTTTTGGATCAGACGCCTTGGTTACTCCGCTCGCAAGCAAAACTCCCTTGGCCCCCAGCTTTATGGCAAGGCGAACATCGGCTCCATTTTTCACACCGGCACCGACTAAAAGTTTTTCACTGCCAATTAGTTTAGCGGCATTTTCAATTATCTCGGGTTGGGCGGTCGAAACCGAAATATCTCCGCCAATCAGTTCGGGTGGCTCCACGGCAATATAATCAGGATCAAATTCCAGAAAGCTCGCCCCCTCTTCCGGATCCTGCGCACAGACAATTGTCACTAAGCCAAGTTCTTTGGCCCGCTGAATAGACGCCTTTAATACTTCGCGTTCCAGGCGCCTTTCAGAGTGGTTGAGTAGTGTACCTGCCGCGCCTGCCGTTTGGACGCTCTCAGGCAAAATGTGGCCGGTATGACCTCCAAATCCCACCGGATCAATATGTTGCGCCAGCACAGGGATATCCAATTCCTGGCTTATTCTAGCCAAATCTACGGCCTGAACAGCCACCTGAATATCCGCGCCCGTTTCACGCGCTACCTCCTGATGAATTTTTGCCAAACGCAAAGCAGACTCCCCGGTTGCTGATTCGTAGGTTTTAAAATTCGTAATGATCATACTCAGATTTTAGCTGAAAGCCCAGAAAAGGAAAAGGACTGGTTCAGCCACCAGAAGAAGTCCGACCAAAGAAAGATAAATCCATTTGGCGATCCGCTCAGTTTTCAGCTTATGTTCCATGTGGCGGATTTCCTGAAGCTTCTCAAGTTCTTTCTGTTCGATAGCTGACTTCGCTTCCTTTAATTCCTTTTCTTTACGGGTATAATCCAGCATCGGCACCATGGTCTTTACCTGTGCCTCTAATTGACCAACCCGATAGGTGGCAGCATCCAGCCTTTCCTGTTTTTCTTTCAGTTCGTTCTTAGTCTCATGGTACAAGCCCTTATATACTTCTTCCTCTTTTTCAGACTTCCGGAAAGACTCCACTTTAATATCCTTAACTTCAAAGCCGGTGGCCTGGGGGGCCGCTTTGGTATGCTCTTCACGTTTGTCCAGAATCGTCGACTTAATGTCTACAAACTGTCCAATATGCTCCTCAATGATCTTATCTACATCAATTCTTTTAATAAGAACACGACGTCCGTCTTTGCGTGTTTTAAAGCGGAACTTGCGAATATATCTATCGACAGTTCTGGTAGAAACCTTCAGGATTGAACTCGCTTCATCCCGGTCGACATACGTGGTGGACAAATTGACCATAATGCGTAAGTTTTATTTGTTTTTTTAGACAAAGATCTTGGCGGGTCTTTTACAGATGTTACCTCTCCAAGACTTCAGTTAACAAAGTCAGTATAATGACTATCATTTTTGTCGTCAATTTTTTTTAATCGGCTTCTTCGTAAAAATCATCTGATCAATAAACTTATCAAACAAGTAGGCGGCGTCTTCGGGGCCTGGACTGGCCTCCGGGTGAAACTGAACTGATGACCATGGCTTGCTGGTGTGCTTAATACCTTCCACCGTGCCGTCATTGGCATTCCGGAACCAGACTTTCCAGCCTTTCGGTAAAGTCTTTTCGTCCACCACGTAACCGTGGTTCTGCGAAGTGATATAACAGCGCTGACCTTTGTCATTAATCACGTCAGTGCAGGGCTGGTTGGCGCTACGATGACCGTACTTCAGTTTGTAGGTTTTGGCGCCGGCGGCCAGGCCCATCACCTGAGACCCCAAACAGATTCCAAAAATAACTTTATTCTCTTTCATGGCCCATTTCAGATTTTCGATCGTCTTATCCACTGTTTCGGGATCACCGGGGCCGTTGGAAACAAAAACTCCGTCGTACTTTTCCCTCAATTTTGAAAGGTCTGCATTCCATGGCAACCTGATCACCCTCACACCGCGCTCTAAAAATGAGCGGATGATATTGTGTTTAATTCCGCAGTCAATAAGGGCGACAGTCGCGATAGGATGACCCTTGGGCTTAAGAACCGTTTTCTTTTTTACGGATACTTCCGCCACCAGATTGGACGCGTTCGGATCAGAAAATTCCATTTCTTCCGAAAAACTTTCATCTTCGCTCACAATCTTCCCAAGCATCACGCCATGTTCTCTCAGCTTCTGGGTAAGGGCGCGGGTGTCTACACCTTTGATAGCGGGAATTTTGTGTTTCACCAAAAACGCCTCCAAACTTTTTTTAGCCTGCCAGTGCGAATGTGCTTCACATTCTTCCGAAATAACCAAACCCCGCAGGTGAATCTTTGTGCTCTCAAACTGTTTGCTGACGCCATGGGTATCAGATTCAGCGGGCACACCATAATTCCCGATCATCGGGTAGGTCAGCACCAGAATCTGTCCGCGGTAACTGGGGTCAGTAAAAGTTTCCGGATAACCGACCATGCCGGTGTTAAATACTACTTCGCCATCCGCGAAAAAATGCCTTCGGCTTGGCTTGCCGATTGAAGCCTTTCGGAATGTGGTGGAAGATGTCGTTTTCGGCCAATAACCGAACGACTCCCCATTTATCTCGGTGCCGTCCTTTAAAATTAGTTTTAAGTTCATTTAGCTGGATTCTTTTAGGTCCACCACCCTCAACTGCAACTTCTTGTACCCCTGCCACTCATTAACTTCCAGATTGAAGGCGATGTCGTAATTATTTTCGGGCTTAATTTTATCAAGATGCTCTCCAAAACGAAAGGCGATTGCCTGAAATCTCTGATTGCCGACCTGAACAGGGAATTGTAGATGCTCTCCGCTCTTCCCAACCTGCTTTATGGTCAGTATTTGAGCATTTTTGAGCACCAGAGTTGGTTCAGCATTACCATTTCCAAAGGGTTCAAACTTACGAATGTTTTCCGAAATGGCAAAGCTCAGGTCACTCAGACTGACTTCGCATTCCAGTTCCAGGATGCTGTGAAAATTCTCGGGATCAATATAGTTGACAGCCTTTTTCCCGATAACGTCGATCAGCTTATCTTTATTCTCCCTTGGCATGGTAAACCCGCCAGCCAGCATATGGCCGCCGCAGGAAGTAAAAAGTTCACCGGCTTCTTTTCGCAGAAAAGCCGTAATATCAAAGCCATTCAGACTCCGGCACGAGGCCACGTACTCATTTTCTTTCTCCTGCATGGCGATGCAGGGTCGATGAAATAGATCGCACATTTTTCCGGCAATCAGTCCCAGCGTGCCTGCGTTCCACTCGGGACTACTGACTACAATTATATGATTACCTATTCCTGATTCCCCAACTTGTATGATTGCCTCCTTTACAAACTTCTGTACCAGCATCTGGCGTTTTGAATTTAGTCTGCTAAGGGTTTCCACTTTTTCAGTATTACCCAAAAGTACCTCGAGTGCATGCTCGGCACTGTCCAGCCTGCCTGCGGCATTAATACGAGGCCCCAGAACAAACCCTACAGTGGCACTCGTAACCTTGCCTGTATCTATGCCAGCTTCTTCCAGCATGGCTCTGATGCCGGGATGATTTCCCTCTGACAGACTCTTCAGGCCGTTGTTGGTTAGTACTCGGTTCTCCCCCGTCAGCTTCATGCAGTCCGCGATCAGTCCCAGTACCGCAATGCCCATTTGGGCGTACAAATATTTTTCAGCCGTTTCTTCATCAAAATAAAATGGCGCCAGCGCGCTCACCAGCTTAAAGGCCACCGCCGACCCGCTCAGTTCCTTGTTGGGGTAATCACAGTCCTGCTGTTTGGCATTAATTAAAGCGTAGGGCTCAGGCAGGACTTCCGGAACGTCATGATGGTCAGTAACGATTACATCAATTCCGAGTTCATTAGCCAGCTTCACTTCTTCCACATTCGCCGTCCCGCAATCCACTGTGATGACCAGATTCACACCTTCATCCGAAAACCTCCGGATAAAATAATCTTTCATGCCATAGCCGTCTTTTTCACGGTCGGGCAGTGTGTAATGAACATTTGCTCCGACTTTCTGGAGCAGATCATAAACAAGGGCCGTGGCCGAAATACCATCCACATCGTAATCCCCGAAAATCATAATATTCTCCTGCTTTTCGATGGCGGTTTTAATCCGCTCTACAGCATTCTGCATATCTTTCAGTAAAAAAGGGTCGTGCAGTTTTTTCAGACTGTAATTGAAAAAAGAATAGACCTCCTCGTCCGTTTTAAGACCCCGGTTTTCGAGCATCTTATCAATCAGACTGAGTTCTTTCTTCTCATTCTGAATGACCCATTTTTTTCCAAGAAAACTCATTTAATCTTCGGTAATCAGGGTGTGATTGTAGCGAAGATAATAATGAATAGCAAGGCAGGTTAAATAGCTTATTTTGCCTGTTCGGCAGTAAGTGGTGACCGAAGATATCCATTTTCCCTCATCCACTTAGCCAGTTCGTCTGTATACCGGTATGCCCGTTCAGGAACCGGTGACGCCTGAAAACCGAATTCCAGAGCGTATTCAGGATTATTAAAAAATTCACTGAAGCTCATCGCTTTACCGTTAACCTGTATTTCGGGTTTCACAAAGCGAACCAGATGAGAATAATCATAATAAACGTCCACATGATGTCCACCGCTGAAAGGCTGGACCTGTGTTGCGCCACCTTTTTCACTTACATAACAGCCTCCGCAGATTTCCAGCCGATTCGACTTACCTTTCCCATAAGTAAAACTGTGACCAAGAAAACTAATTTGTTTGGCCCGCGTAGTTGTCAGGCCCGCAACAGGCTGAACAATTTCTTTAAACCCGCATGAGGTTAGCTGGCCGTCGCTGATGTTATGCTCTTTCATCCACCTTTTTACCAGAACATTCCGGGCTCTTGCCATAGCGGGATTCTGCTTGAAGGCATTCTTGCCGTCCTGTGAAAGGGCATTCCAATCCACTCCAAGAGTACCTTTGATGTCGGGATCATTGGCGATAACACCATCATTGTAGAAATTCACCAACCCACCCGTTTTTTTAGCTTGCTGAAAAATCTGCTCGGTCATCCAATAGGTGGGCAGGGTGCAACCCTTAATCTCTGCTGCGGCCATGGCGTGGGGGCCAGCAAGCGGCACTTCAATCCAGTCGTTATCGGTGCCCACCCGAAGTCCGTGCGGTGAAGTCTCAAATTCGACTTCAGTACCTTTCTTACTCTTAACTTCAATGGTCACCCAATCATCCCAGGTGCTTGGCATATTATTGGCGGCAACCTGTTTAAGAATATACAAATGACGATCACTGGCAGCCGGAATTTTTTCATAGTTGGCCATCAGCTCTTTGCCACCTGTTCCCATGTTCACTTCTTTTAGTAAAGGATATCCGGCTACTCCGATACCGGCAACAACCAGTACGCCCAGTAACAATTTTCTGCGGCTCATAGCGAAGTCTGCTGCTGCACCCATTCTGGATGATCGCGCATCAAAAGCTTCGTAATATTCCGGCCCGGGAACATCATCATCGGCCGTTGGAACAGGGGGCTTGCGCTTTCCGGGCAGATTTTCATAATATTCCGGCCCCGGCACATCATCATCTGGTCTTTGGGGATAATTAGGCATAGTTTCAAATCTTTTTAAATAAAATGGCCTGTATTATAAATTATTAGAAAATGTATGTCAAGTTTTTTCGCATCAGGATTTTGCATACAGTCTTTGAATGAATTCACGTTTATAGGCTCAGGCCGAAAACAGGAATTTGCTGAATAACGGAAAGCTTCTGTTTGGTCCAGGTTTCAATAATGCTCATGTTGATATCGGTGGCTTTTATGCCCTTTTCCGATTTACTGCCGCCT
>JAHJFD010000059.1 GCA_018825145.1 Patescibacteria group bacterium | reverse complement strand
TTTTTTTAGTCTTCGGCGTCCACTCCCCGAACAGCAGGTTCCAGGTAAACACGGCGTTACCGCGGATACGGAGCACGGGGTCAAGAGCGCCGCTTAAATGGCCGGACTGGTCTTCAAAGAAAAGAACAATGTCTTTGTCCTTTGCGGTCGTCTGGAAGAAGGTATTGGCATCATTGAGAGTAAGTATGTCTTTCGCCGCGTTCAGGGTGTATTCAGTTTTATCCCATTCGTCCAGCAGAGCCATGGTTTTATCCCCGTAAACATGGACTTTACTGAGGTCCTGAAGGTACCAGGGACTGCCGGCGCCTTTATAAAAAAGACGGAAGGAGAGTTTATTCAGAGGTACGTCGATTTCATTCAGGCGGGGTTCCAGATTGTTATTATAGGGCTGGAGGTAGTACTTTGATCTGAGGTCGGAAAGGGCGGAGCCGGTTATGGCGGTGCCGGAAGACGGTGACACGGCGTTATGGGCGGGAACGGGGAACTCCTTAAAGCTGCCGTCGCCGTTAATGATCTGATTGGCGTTAAAGAAAACAGCGGAACTGTCGAATTCAAAAGAATCAGTGGCGCTCACAGCTTCCCCCGGGGCGAAAGTACGGGCCACGACAGTTCCGGAAAGGACTATGAGCTGAGTGTTGTTTGGGTCAGTCACATCGAGGCCGAACTCCGTTCCCCTGACTCCGGCGATGGCGGAAGTGGTCTCTATGTTGAACTCTGACTTTTCTGCCAGACGTATAACCTTGTTCCAGATCTTGCCCGAAGTAAGCTTGAGGCGGATTTTGGTGATAATGCCGTCTTTGTCGTTCTTCCCGACTTCCGAATTGGGAAGGAGGCAGATCCGCGTTCAACTATTGGTTTGATTTAATAAGAACGCTTATTTAAGCTGTTTAATATTCATGAAATATGCAACTTCATTCCCAATTAAGACAAAAACGTTACTGGCAACCATAATGAAAACAAAAAAAGCACCCCAATCCGGCCCTGATTCGTGGCGAACTCTATTTTCAATATACATTAGAACTGGAATGAAAGTTGCCCCGATCAATATTAAAAGTGGCATGCAATATTTAGCAAATTCCTTCCTTCTTAGTATCAACTTATACCCAATATATACCGCTAGAATTATCGGAAGAGCAGTTACAAGACAGAAAGTGAAATAGATGAGTGATCCAAAGATATAATTCTGCACAATAAAATCCCATCCGGTGTTAAAAGATAATGAGTATTCATGACCAAACATAATTAACAGCCACAACCAGATGCATAATATACTGGTTACAAAGTGAATGAGCATTAATCTGCCCAATGATGCTTTACCAGGTTCGTGCATATGTCTTTTGTTGTATATTAATCTTCATTGGATTTTTCATCAATAGCCTTTCGGATTACTGTATCCGATTTATCACCTGCACTTAAATAATCTTTAACATCACCTGAGATCGCATTCCATAAGTCATCTGTTTCTTTATTGTAATTGGTAATTTCATCTCCATTTTCAAGCCCTAATTTTTGCATTCGGAAAGTTCGGATGTATATGAAAGACTTTCTGGCAACGGAATAGGCTTTGTCCACATCATTAACAGTTTTATCAGGATCTGTCCTAGTGCCAAAATATTCTTCTTTTTTGGTTAACCACGCGTGCCCTATTTGAGACAATCCTTTGTGGGCACCAGAAACATCCTGGTAAGTATGTAATGCACCTCCAAATTCTTTGGTATCACCAGAAGCTGTCGCATCCATTAGGTTCCTGAGAGCCGTTTCCTCATCAAGAAAATGGTATTTTGATGTTGTACCATTAATGACATGACTAGCATTGACTGGTGTCGTAGTCGGATTGGTATCCACCCTATCGTCATACCATGCGATCTCATTCGCAGTTGAATCATCAAAACCTGCCGCCAAACCGAGATACAAAGTCAAAAAATAATGAAAATCCTCTTTATACATGCCGGTACTATCCACATACCTCACAGGATTGTTCTGCGCGTATGAATACATATTCAGGTTCTGCGGGTTGCTCAGGAAGGCGTTCCTCTGGGCCTGTGACATTTTATCGAGGTTCAGGAGAAGAGGGTCCATGGTAATGAACCTGCCTGTGATTGGGTCGTAGTACCTGGCGCCGTAATAATTAAGTCCCGTTTCACTGTCCAGTTCCTTGCCGGTAAAGCCCTGCTCCGTGTCGGGGGCATTCAGTTCTTCGTGAACAAATCTTTCCTGTCCGTATGGTAGGTAATCACGTCTTTCAACCACATTTCCCTGTTCATCCAGAACAGCGTCCACAGAACCAAGGTGGTCGTTGAGGAAGTAGTAAATCTTTTCATCTCCGGCGGAGGCTTCCACTGACGGTACGGGAGGCGCGGATTCAGGAAAGATAACAGGATACGCGGCAAGAATGATGATAAGAAGACCTGTGATGTATCGGGTGGCAACTCCTGAGTGTTTGAGGAGTCGCATAGTTGGGTTAATTTAAAGAGGGAAAGTTAAGATAGCACGGATTCTTATACCTGTCAACTTGCTTTTTTATGGCTCAGCGCTATTATAAAAGTGCAGAGAGGGCTCCTTAATGGAGCTATTGACACAGAAACAAAGTTGGTTTAGAATCGCTAACCAATTTTAAGACTATGAGACCAAACATATTAAGCCCTTCTTCAGAATCAGGACTGCGATTAAGACCGCGGTCAATGAAATCCCGTTTACAGGGTATTTTCCGCTCAGAGGTTTATAACCTGCTTCTGGCAGGCGCAGTCACTCTCGGCGTGTCCGCCTGCGGTAATGGTGATCCCAATAATAATCCTGACGGAGGGGCGGGAACGGGGGGCGGAGGAACAGGGGGAAACACGGAAGGCGGAGGGGGAACGGGAGGGGGAGGCGGTGAAGCAGGCAGCGATCCGTGTAAAGATCTGGAATTTGAAGGACTTGCTTCCGGAGTTTATGAAGTTGATGAGGCCGGTTCTTTCGCGGTCGAAGGTCTTCAGGGGCCTGACGGATCTTATAACGGCATGAGTTTTGAGGTAAAAGACGGTTCCATGTTTGTGCGGAAAAGCCGTGTGGGGCTTATGAAAGTCGTTTACAGCAATTATAAGGACGGTTACGGGGCCATCGGTGATGTAAGCGGTGTGAGACCGGTGGTGTTCGATGACAGTCAGAATTATGTCCTGGATGAAAATGAAAACTGTGTGCTCAACACTGTCAGTCTGAATCAGGAGATCCTTGATGACCCTCTGAAGAGACCCGTTATGAAGACGCCTGAAGGCTTTTTCACAACGGTTTTCAGGGTGAAGGACGGTACTGAAAGTACGGCTGATTATGCACTGCTTTCCGACAGGACGGAGTTCACTCTTGATTCCATAACTGCGTCAGAGGTGGAGACAGATTATATTCTGGCGAATTCCAAGCCGGAAATAAGCGCAAGTGTTACACGTGACCAGGATGATCGTGTCATTCTGGACTTAACCGGCTCCAGGGATGAAAATGATAGCAGTGAAGCGACGGTGGGGGCATTGGGTGTAAGCGCTACAGGCCCTACCCTTGAACCAATACCGGGGCAACCGGGAAAATTCATAAGCACCCTTCCTTTTCTGGACAGTGTTATTCCTTTGTCCGTTTCCGGACGCAATCAGCCTCTGACGGATGACACGGTGCAGGTACAGATAAACGTTCCCCCGAAACCGGAGATCAGCAATCTGGCGATTGACTGTAGTGGACCACCGGCACCCGGTGCATGCGTAGCTGGTGGCTTTGTTTATCCTGTAGGCTTTAATACAATAAACGCTAATGGTTGTATAGCCACTCCAGAATCTCTCGGTATTGGTACACCAGGCTCTACATCTGTTGTAGATCTAATTGGTACTAACGGCTCATTTGATTACACAACTGGCTCGCAAGCTGGAGACATAATAAAAATAACAGTTGATTGCAATGGTAACGGAGGTGTGGATATTGAATCTATACAATTTGAGATACCTTAGAAGTTTTTCCGCTATAGAGTGATACATGCACAAACTCTTTTTTCACTTACGCCAGCATTTGTTTCACATTTTGGTGCTGGTGTTACCAGAGTGTTGCGATATCGACATATGCCACTCCCAAGTAAATAAGGAGTTTTGTCAGTTGTAGCAGTATTACATGAAAAAGGTCCGCCATAGCCTTCAAGTATTGTGACTGCCTTACATATACTACAACTGCTATCATCATTCCATGGGTTCACATTGTCACATTTCGCAATACTCCCCAACGCGGTACAGGCATCGTTACAGTCTTTACCAGTCCCTTCCCCAAGCACCCAGCATGCCGGATCATCCCAGTATCCTTTATCATCAGGTGTGCCTTTAGCAAGGTCCGCGCCCCGGCAGGCGGCGTTAAGTTTGCTTATAATGCTGACGGCAGGCGGGCTGGAGGCCGAATTGGAATTAAAATCACAGGTAATCGTTACAGTGCCGGTTACATTCGAGCTGAAGTTTCCGTTAGCGTCTATTGTGCCGTTCGGGGGATTTTTCCAGCTGCATGATGTAGTTATATCCTGCGTG
>JAHJFD010000007.1 GCA_018825145.1 Patescibacteria group bacterium | reverse complement strand
TTGGCCATGGCTTCCAGAATAGGCAGGCCAAAACCTTCGTAAAATGAGGGGAACAAAAACAGGCGGGCCCCCTGCATCAGGGTAACCAGATCCTCATCGGGGATGTATTCTAAAAACTTCACGCGACCGACCAGTTTGAACTCTTTTACCTTCTGAAAGATTTTTTTGTAATACCAGCCCTTTTTTCCGACAATAACAAAACGATAGCGCTGCTGGTTGAAAGGGCTTATCAGACTGTAAGCCTCCAGTGCCCCCTCGATGTTCTTTCTGGGCTCCAGCGTTCCGGCCATCATAATGTAATCGGGGTCCAGATTGTAACGACGCTGAGTTTCAATAATCCGGTTGGAGTCACGCCTTTTAAAGAAAGCGTCGCGCACACCCGCGTAAACCACCGTGACTTTTTCGCTGAGTCCGAAATGTGGATATCGTTCCACCAGATCTTTTTTGGTGTACTGACTGACCGTAAAAATCCACTTACTCTTCTGAACAGCTTTTTTTAAAGTTATTCTCTCAATCCAGGTCGCCTTCTTTTGATGCTTGGCGGGCGATTTAAAGGCCACCAGATCATGTACCACCAAACCCACTTTAAGTTTTTCGGGGTCATGCAGAAAAGGGACGATGTAACTTTCTGTTGCGATAAAAGCATCGATCTTTTTGGCCAGCATGGACCTGTAAAACCGCCAGTGCCAGATAATACCCCGCAAAAGCCCTTTGCCCCAGATGTTAACAACATGCACGTTCGGCAGGTGTTTATAGGCGTTGGGCCAGTCTTTATTGGTATATAGGTAATACTCGTTCTCCCGGTCGTTGTTCAGAATGCTTTTTAGAACGTTCGCCGTCCAGATTCCTTTTCCGCCCCGATCTCCGTCCACCCCTCTGATGTCGAAGGCTATCTTCATAGAAGATTCCCCTATTGGTTAAAGTACCTTAATATGCTAAAGTAGCTTACAGTAAAAACTAACAAAAATCTATGAATCTGCGTCGTATCAAACACACGCTCTTAAGATTGACGGCGGAAGAAAAAGTTATCGGAATAGGATCACTCGCTATGCTCATCGGAACTTTTATGCCATGGTACAGCGTGGTCATGAATTTTGATAACAAAAGCCTGACGGAAACCGGATTTTCCGGCGACCTGGGGGTGATCGGCTTCGTCATCTTCATTATGAGCCTTATCAGCCTGATTGTTCTGGTAGCCGAGAACATGCGACTTCCCCTGCCGCAGTTCAGCTACAAAAGAGAGCAAATTCTTTTCTTCTTTTTAGGTGAGGCATTTTTTCTGACCCTGCTCACCATGGCCATTTATACCAAACGCTCGCTCGAATTTACCGAGGCCGGCCTGCGCTTTGGAATATACTTGGCACTTTTGGGATCCTTCCTGGGAGCGCTGTCGGCTTTCGCGCTTATGCAGAAGCAAAAGAAAAATGAGGTACAGGCGTTCTTTTCTCACGAACAGAAAGGTGAAGAAGATGACGTGGAAGAAGAGGAAGTCACTGAAACATTGACGAAAAAAGAAATGACCCAACTGGAGCCGGAACCAATGTATTTTGAGGAAGATGCCGAAACGATTGAAGCAATCGAGGAAGTAGTTGAATCCGAAGCATCCGATTACATCCCTGAAGACGAAATGATCGAAGAAGTACGGGAGGAGCCCAAATCGGCCGGCAAACAAGCGGATTATTTTACACGGGAAGCGGGTGTTGAAAAGCCCCATGAAAAGCCTAAATCCGGCGGTAAGATGTCGATGGGATTCTACGAAGACAAGTAAGTTTAACCACATTTTTAGACTTTACGCATCTGAAATAAATCCGGATTCCTTGCCAAAGTCTGGTTTTCAAATAAAATAGACCCCCTATGAACGAAGATGAAGCAAACGCTGAGCTGAATCTGAACCGTCCCGCGGACAAAGAGTATGTGGACATTATCAGATTCAACATGGAAACCGGAGGTGCATTCACAAAAGATACAGGCCAACCCGCAAAAATTGTCTATTACTGCAGAGAATGCAAAAAGATCGTCACTCCAAAACGAATCGGAAAGAAGCTCAGCTTCAGATGCAGTGAATGCGATAAAGAAGAAGTGTCATTCGGAACGGAAAAATCAATCACAAGCCACTACAACATTAAATAACAGGTCGAAAAATTAAGATAAAAAGAAAGCTTAATTCCTATAACTTATCAATCGAATGAAAAAGCTTATCTTTGTTTTTGTTACATTATTTGTAATTGTCCTGATCAGCGGATGCGGGGCACGTCAGAATACTATTCGCTACAATAACGGAAGCCAAACGGGCGAAACAGCCGAAACCACGGAAGAAACTACGAAAAATGTTGAAACGGACGAAAGCGACGGAAATGATTCCGAAGCAGTCGTGGATGAAACCGGAACTGAGGAGGAAGTTGCAGGTGAAACAAATGAAACGGAAGAAGAATCCGAAAGTGAAACGGATGAAATCAGCACCGGCACCACAACTGGAAAACTTGAAGTCACATCTTTTGACAACGCTTACCTGAAGACAAATCTCAGTTACAATGTTGTCAGCGGAACAGCCCGATCAGGCACCCAAAGAATCACCGTCAATGAATACGAGCTTCAAAAATTCATCCCGGGCCAAACCAATTGGAGCTATATTGCCGCCACTCGCCTCAACACACTGGAAGAAGGTCTGAACACCTACGTCATCAAAGGGTATGACAGCAACGACAAACAGACTGACTCCATTATATTTTCTATCGACTACGAAGCTCCCACCACTCCCGAAGCACTTCCCAATGTTGGCTCCAGTCATTGGCTTGCTCTGATGATCAGCCTGCTCTTTGCCGGAAGTTACGCTTTCTTCAGAAGGCTAAAGTGGTTGTAAAATATAGAGGTGCTTTGTCTACAAAAGAATAATGGCTTAAAAAAAGGACATTCAAATCACTTGTCCTTTTTTTGTAAGAAATGGATTGACTGGTAAACATTTGTTCACTAGTATAGTGATATCTTAAAAATTAAGTTATAAATCATGGATAAAAGAACAGACGCCATTAAAAACGCTCTGGCTCAGATCGAAAAGAATTTTGGTCAGGGGACAATTATGAAACTTGGCGAAAAAAGTCATATAAAGGTAGAAACCATTTCTACCGGATCTATTTCTCTTGACCGGGCTCTTGGAGGGGGTGTCCCCAAAGGTCGCGTCATAGAAATCTACGGACCTGAATCCTCGGGTAAAACAACGCTAGCCCTGCACATCATCGCCGAAGCTCAAAAAAAAGGCGGAACCGCCGCCTTCATTGACGCTGAACACGCTCTGGATCCGGAATACGCCAAAAGAATCGGAGTAAAAACCGAAGAATTGCTTATTTCACAACCCGACAACGGGGAACAGGCCCTGGAAATTGTTGAAACTCTTACCCGTTCCGGCGGAATCGATGTGATTGTCATCGACTCCGTGGCCGCCCTCACCCCAAAAGCCGAAATCGAGGGGATGATGGGTGATTCCCATATGGGCCTTCAGGCAAGACTGATGAGTCAGGCCCTCCGTAAACTGACTTCCATTATTTCCAAAACCGGCACAACTGTGATCTTTCTAAACCAGCTTCGTATGAAGATCGGTGTAATGTTCGGTAACCCCGAAACCACCACAGGCGGTAACGCCCTTAAATTCTATGCTTCGGTTCGCATGGACATACGCGCCATAGACAAAATCAATGCCACCACGGACGACGGAAAAGAAATTACCGGCAGACGTGTGCGCGTTAAAGTGATAAAAAACAAGGTTGCTCCGCCTTTTAAACAAGCTGAATTCGACATTATGTTTAACGAAGGCATTTCCTGCGCCGGCGACCTACTGGACACCGCCGTCGCTCAGAATCTTGTCACCAAATCGGGAGCCTTTTACACCTACAAAACCACCAAAATCGGCCAGGGACGCGAAAATGCCAAAGATTTTCTGTCGCAGAATACAAAAGTACTCGACGAACTCAGATCCCAATTAAGCGTCAGTGATATCAAACCTGTTGAAAACGTGAAAAAGGTGGACAAAACCAGCTGAATCAACTTGCTTTCAGATGCATGACATGATAATATTAAATTATCATATGATAATTTAATACAACTATGAGTACTCTATCCATTCCGGTTGATGCAGATACTTTAAATAAAATTGAAATGTTTATTAAAGAAGGCGCCGCCAGCAATAAAGCCGATTTTGTGCGTAAGGCAATTGACCGCTATTTGGAAGAAAAAGCAATAGAAGACATCCTAAGGGCGGCAAAAGAACCTGGACTTGAAGGAGATTTGAATGAACTTGCTAAGAAATTTTGATGAAAGTTAAGTACACCCCATCTTTTCTACGGAAATATAAGAAGCTACCAATAGCACTACAAGAGGAAGTCGAAGAAAAAATCATTCTTTTTTCAAAGAACCTCAAACATCCTTCCTTAAAAGCTCACAAACTAAAAGGGAAACTGGAAGGTATTTACAGTTTTTCAGTTAACTATGCCTATCGAATCCTATTTTTATATGAGGATAAAAAAACGGTGAAGCTTCTGGGTATTGGTACTCATAAAGTCTATGAATAATCGGAAAAGCCGGAGAACTTTAAATCGAAAGAGAAAAAGCAATTTCGTCGAGCCTTTTTAGTTACAAAAACATTGATTGCTTCCCTCAAAAGCGCTAGAATTGAGCTCCATGAATCAAACCACTAGCGCCATTCCGCCACATAATAAAGAAGCAGAGCAGTCTGTTTTGGGTTCTGTGCTGATTGAAAAAGAGGCCATGATAAAGATTGTGGATTTACTGGAATCAGCCGACTTTTATTACGATACCCACAAACTGATTTATGAGGCCATGACGGATCTTTACAGTCGTCATGACCCCATCGACCTGCTTACCCTTGCCAATCTGCTGGAAGAACGGAAGCTTCTCGACAAAGTCGGAGGTCCTGCCTATCTGGCCGAACTTACTTCGAGCGTCCCCACCGCCACCCACGTTTTCAAATATGCCCAAATCGTCAAGCATAAGGCCACGCTCCGTAAAATGATCCGCGTGGGCAATGTGATTACCGGATGCGGTTACAACGAGGATGAAAATATCGAAAATTTACTGGAAACCGCCGAAAAAGAGGTTTTCGGCATCACACAGACCTTCCTGAAAGACCGTTTTGTCCATATCCGCGAAATTCTTGGCAAACGTTTTGAGGAATTCTCCGCTTTGCATATTGCCGAAGATAAAGATAAGGTCAAAGGCATCTCTACCGGCTTCAAATCCCTCGACAACATTCTTTCCGGCCTTCAGCCTTCCGATCTGGTGATTCTGGCCGCCCGGCCGAGCATGGGAAAAACGGCTCTTTCCCTTTCCATGGTCCAGAAGATCGCCATCGAAGCCAGCAAGAAGTTCACTGTCGGCATTTTCTCCCTGGAAATGTCCAAAGAACAGCTGGTAGACAGAATGTTCTGCAGTATATTGGGCGTGGACTCATGGAAGCTTCAGCATGGCCGCCTGGATGATAAAGACTTTCAGAATATGGGATCGGCCATGGACCTTCTGAACAAAGCGCCTATTTATATCGATGACTCAGTTGGTATGTCCGTTGCCGAACTCAAAGCAAAAGCCAGACGGCTTCAGATGGAGCACGGACTGGACCTGATCGTCGTAGATTATCTGCAGCTGATGTCTACGGGGAACCAGGCCTACAGCGGAAACCGGGTGCAGGAAATCTCTGAAATTTCAAGATCACTAAAGGCCCTGGGGCGTGAACTTCATATTCCGATCATCGCCCTTTCTCAGCTTTCCCGCGCCGTCGAAATGAGAAACCCCAAAATCCCCCAACTTTCGGACTTACGGGAATCCGGTTCAATTGAACAGGATGCGGATATCGTATTAATGCTTTACAGAAAAGACTATTACGAAGAAAATCTGTCGGAAGACGAGCTGGGTATCACCGAGGTATATATTCGCAAGCACCGCAACGGCCCGGTCGGAAAGGTTTCGCTGAAGTTTGATAAAAAACAGATGAAATTCTATGACATCGACAAACAGCACGTTTATCATGGCGAATAAAAGCTATTAATTTACTTTTGTGCAAATAGTCCCCGAACTCATACAGGTATTTGGCTGGTCCGCGCTTACCTTTATGCTGACGCTTCTGCTGACTCCGATTTACCTGAAGGCGGCAAAAAGATTCAAACTGGGCAAACAGATAAGAGAAAATGCCATGAGTGGAGAAGAGGCTTTGATTTTTAGGGAAATGCACGCCAAAAAAACCGGAACCCCGACCATGGGAGGAGTTATTATGTGGGGATCGGTTTTCCTTATAATAATATTTTCCAGATTTCTGGCACTTGTCGGTTTAATTGACCATTCACTTCTTCAAAGAGGCCTCGTTTACCTGCCTCTTTTCACCCTCGTCGCCGTGGGTGTTCTGGGTGCCGTGGATGACTGGCTTAATATCAGGGGAATCGATGGGGTTAAGGGTATCAAAGCCAGGCCAAAATTTCTTTGGCTCACGCTTTTCGCCGTTTTGGGAGCCTGGTGGTTTTACTATAAATTGGGCTTCTCACACATCCATATTCCCAGTCTTGGCGATTTTGACATCGGACTTTGGTATATTCCTCTTTTTATGCTCGTCATCGTATCAACCGCCAACGCCGTGAATATAACCGATGGCTTAGACGGGCTGGCCGGCGGCCTTCTGATTCTGGCCTTCGCCGCCTTCGGAGTAATCGCTTTCATGAAAGGACAGCTGATGCTGGCCATTTTCTGCGGACTGATGATTGGCAGCCTGATGGCATTTTTGTGGAACAACGTACCTCCGGCCCTGTACTATATGGGCGACACCGGCGCCCTGGCCTTCGGGGCGACTTTGGGCGTGATCGCGATGATGATTGATTCTCTTGTGGTTCTGATTATTGTGGGAGCCATTTTCATTGTCGAAACTCTGTCTGTCATCATTCAGCTGGTCAGCAAAAAATTCTTCAGAAAGAAGGTCTTTCTGGTGGCCCCTCTGCATCATCATTTTGAAAAAAAAGGCTGGGGCGAAGCCAAAATCACCATGCGCTTCTGGATCATCGGCGCCATGCTGGGGGTGGTAGGCCTGATTGTGGGTCTGCTGGGGATGGGGATCAACTGAAACTCCCCTATTTTCAGCCATAAACTCTTGTTTTTAAGCTCTTTTTTTGGTATAATATAGGGAATAAATAGTATTTATGGATCCACAAAACCCAGCAAATACGGAGGTACAGGCTGCAAATACCGCTACGCCGCCACCGCCTGGCATACCCGAATCTTTGAAAAAGAAGGCGGAGGAAAAGCAAGCGGTGGTCTTTGATGAAAAAGAAAGAATAGGAGCACCAAAGAAACTCAGCTTCCTTCAAAAACTAAAATACACTCTTTTCCCTCCAAAAAGGCCGGCAACCGGAGCTCCCCTTCCCGTTACGGGAAAAAAGGCTGAAAAAACGGCAGAGGCCACGGCTCAGCAGGTCGACATGGCGGAAGGAAAAGAAACCGAAAAAGCCACCGCTCAGGAAATAAAAGAAGCTGAAAAAATCTACAAACAGGGTCTGGCTACCATTAAAGACCTGATCGCGCCTTCTTCCATGGAAATCATGTTTGATAAAGTTAAAATAAGCGGTCTGATGGCCAAAAGTTTCTTTGTCTACGCCTACCCCCGCTACATAGAAGTGAACTGGCTTTCACCGATCATCAACTTTGATGTCAGTATGGACATTTCCATGTTCATCTATCCGAGCAGCAGTACCAAAATGATGAAGTTTCTGAAGAACAAGGTCGCCCAGATCCAGTCATCCATTCGCATCGAACAGGAAAAGGGAATGGTTAGCGACCCGGCGCTTGAAACCGCTTTACAGGATGCCGAGGAATTGCGCCGCAACATTCAGCGCGGAGAAGAAAAGTTCTTCCAGTTCGGACTTTACTTCACCATTTACGGAGAAGATGACAGTAAAATCAAGAAGATTCAGACAAAACTCGAAACAGCGCTGGGTGGAAAACTGGTTCTGACCAAATCAGCCGATCTTCAGATGGAACATGGGTTTAACTCATGCATTCCTCTGGCTCAGGACTGCCTGGAGATCAGCCACAACATGAATACCAACCCCCTGTCGACCACTTTCCCCTTCAGTTCCTCTGACCTGACTTCAAGCGAAGGAATTCTGTACGGCATCAACCGACACAACGACAGTCTGATCATCTTCGACCGCTTCAATCTGGAAAACGCCAATTCCGTGGTCTTCGCCAAATCCGGAGCCGGTAAGTCTTACGCGGTAAAACTGGAAGTACTGCGCTCCCTGATGATGGGGACCGATGTCATCATCATCGACCCTGAAAACGAATACGAGGAACTGGCGAATACGGTAAACGGGACCTATCTGAGGGTTTCGCTCAATTCACCGCAACGCATAAACCCATTTGATCTGCCCTCGCCTATCGACGAAAGCGATGAGAGCTCAGGTGAACTTCTGCGTGCCAACATCATTACCCTGCACGGCCTTCTAAATCTGATGATGGGCAAACTGACTCCGGAGGAAGAGGGCCTGATGGACAAAGCTCTGCTTGATACCTACGCCCTGAAGGGTATTACCATGGGAACCGCCAATCCTTCCAAGATGGAACCGCCCACCATGGAGGACTTATACGATATTCTGAGCAATATGAAAGGGGCCGACAATCTGGCCCAAAGACTGCAGAAATATACAGTTGGAACTTTCTCCGGGCTATTCAACCGCCCAACCAACGTGGATCTGAACACCAGTAGTCTGATGGTTTTTTGTATCAGGGATTTAGAGGATGTGCTGAGGCCCATAGCCATGTACATTATTCTGAACTATATCTGGAACCAGGTAAGATCCCAGCTCAAACGCAGGATACTGGTTGTCGATGAAGCCTGGTCACTAATGCAATACGAAGATTCAGCCCGTTTCCTTTATGGACTTGTTAAAAGAGCCCGTAAATATTATCTGGGTATCACAACCATCACACAGGACGTGGAAGACTTTGTGGCAAGCAACTACGGCAAGCCGATTATTACCAACTCCTCGATGCAACTGCTTCTGAAGCAGTCTACAAGTGCCATTAGTAAACTTACGGAAATCTTCAATCTGACAGAAGGCGAAAAATACCTGCTCCTGAATGCTAACGTGGGACAGGGGCTATTTTTTGCCGGACTAAAGCATGTGGCCATTCAGATAATTGCCAGCTACAACGAGGACAAAATCATCACCACCAATCCGGAAGAGATGCTTAGCAAGCGAGCGGAGGAAGCGGAGGAAGCGGCAGAAGCAGACTATTCTTCATCCGCTGAAACACCGGCGGCAGAGGAACCTGCAGAAGAAAAAACAGCCACACAAATCTAAACTACCCTTTATACCGGGCATGCTATAATCGAAATGTTTAGGTTATTCATGACATGAAAAAGTTTGAATTCCGATCTGATATTGCCCTTTCCGACTGTGCCTTTTATGCCTATGGAAAAAACTTAGAGGATCTCATCGTGAACGCCTGTGAAGCAGTAACCGAAGCCATGGTGAGTAGAGAAAAGATTGAAGCAAAAGAGGAAAAGTCATTCGAAATAAGAACTGACTCACTGGAAGGACTTCTATATTTAGTATTGGATGAGATCATTTATCTGAAAGACGCAGATCAACTCGTTTTTTGTAATTTTGAGATAAAAGAATTAGAGGAAAAACCTAAATCTTACTTTCTTTCCATGAAACTTGCCGGCGAAAAAATAGATCACGATAAACATGAGTCCCACTCGGATGTTAAAGCTGTTACTTACCATCAATTTGAAGTCAAAAAAACTCCTACCGGCTATCGCGCCTCGGTTATTTTAGACATTTAACAACAAACTCATCGAAACAACGATAAAAGAAATAAGTCCGGGGATCTACGAAATCCCCCCAAGCTTCAAAAAAGGCATGCGCGTGCCTGCCCGGATTTTCGCGTCGCCGAAACTGCTCGAAACCATGGACAAAGGGGTTTATGACCAGATTACGAATGTGGCTACACTGCCCGGAATTGTGGAAGCCGCCTGCTGCATGCCCGACGGCCACTGGGGTTACGGCTTTCCGATCGGAGGAGTCGCGGCTTTTGATCCGGACGCGGACGGTGTGATTTTGCCCGGCGGGATCGGGTTTGACATCAACTGCGGCATGAGGCTGATCACGACCAGCCTGACCGAAAAAGATGTCCTGCCCAGACTGCACGATTTGATCGCCCATCTGTATGCCAAAATTCCGGTGGGGGCCGGCCAGCATGGATTTGTCCGCATGGATCAGGGTGAATTCAGGCAGGTACTGAAAAAAGGGGCAAAATGGTGCCTGGAAAACGGATATGCGGAAGAAATAGATCTGGAACACACTGAAGATTACGGGCGCTTTGACTGGGCGGACCCGGAAAAAGTGACTCAGCGAGCCATAAGCCGTGGCTATAATCAGATTGGAACTCTCGGCAGCGGGAACCACTATCTGGAAATACAGGTAGTGAGAGACAAAAACATATTTGATAAAAAACTGGCCAACGCTTTTGGCGTTTTCGGGCAGGACCAGATCGTGATTATGTTCCACTGCGGCAGCCGGGGTTTCGGACATCAGGTGGCGACGGACTATTTACAGGAATTCCTTCGGGTCATGCCTAAGTACGGTATTCACGTTACCGACAGGCAGCTGGCCTGCGCCCCGTTTAACAGCCCCGAAGGCCGGGATTATTTCGCGGCCATGGCCTGTGCCGCCAACATGGCCTTCGCCAACCGGCAGGTAATTTACCATCAGATCCAGAAATGCTTTTCGGATATTTTCGGAAAATCCCCCCGCGATCTCGGCATGGAGCAGGTGTATGACATCAGCCACAACACCGCCAAACTCGAAAAATATATGGTAAAAAGTAAAGAAAAAGAGCTACTGATTCACCGCAAGGGCGCCACGCGCTCCTTTCCGCCAGGCCACCCTCAGCTGGAAACGGGTTTCATGGAAACCGGTCAGCCGATTATTATCGGCGGTTCCATGGAAACCGGTTCGTATCTGCTTGCCGGCACGCAGGAAGCTATTGAAAAAAGCTGGGGGTCCACCGCCCACGGCTCCGGCCGGCTTATGTCACGTCACGCCGCCAAAAGGAAGGTAAGCGGCAAAGATCTTCAGGAAGAAATGGAAGAAAAAGGAATACTGGTCAAGGCCGCCTCCTATTCCGGCCTGGCGGAAGAGGCAGGTTTCGCCTACAAAGACATCCATGACGTCGTTGAAGCCGTGGAACTTTCGGGCATTTCAAAAAAAGTGGCCGCCTTTGAGCCAATCGGAAATATTAAAGGTTAAGAATATGAGACTGTTTATCGCCATCCCCGTTCCGGCCGACCTGCACAGATACTGCCGGCAATTACAAAGCCGGTTTGACGGTTTGAAAAATGTCAATGATTTCCATCTGACACTCCAGTTTCTGGGTGATGACATTGAAAATCCCGACCAAATCATAGACGCCCTCAGCCAAATTAAATTCGGCCCCTTTGAAATTGAAATGGGCGATGCCCTGCCTTTCGGCCCGAAAAATGAACCACGCGGTGTCTGGATCGAATGTAAAGAAAACAGCGCCCTGAACCAATTAGCCGGACAGGTCCGCCAGACCCTTGCCCCCCTCGGGTATGAGTCAGATAAACCTTTCAGGGCCCACATTACTCTTGGCAGATATAAACTGCCTCCGAAAATTAATCCAAAAAAAGTCTCCGGTACTCCTCATTATTTTAGAGTCGATCATTTTGAACTGATTCAAAGTCATCTGGAAGAAGGTGGTCCGCGCTACAAAGTTCTGCAAAAATTCTTGGTAAATCAGGGATAGTAGTAGTAAAATAAATAAGGTGTGGAAGCACTGTTTATTATTTAAAGAAAATATTATGAAGAATCTGCTTATAAAGCGGTGGAGCCCTATTTTAGTGGCCTTTGCCCTGACTTTACAGGTTATTGCGCCGGCGGCCTTTGCTACAGAGTCCGAAAATGACGTCACAACCAACACAACAAGTGAAACAGTCACTACAAGTGATACTACTAACACGGACACAACTGGAACTGCGGATACAAACACAACTAGTGAAACAGCCAATGAATCGGATGCAACAGAATCAACAGCAGTTAACGTGGATCTTTCCAGCGTCACTAGTAACGATGCTGTGGAAGTTCTGGATGATCTGCTGGAAGAACAGGAAAATGTCGACGCTGAAACGGACGCCATTGTGGACAACCTTCTTGAGGAAGTTGACACGGATGAGGAAGCTGAGGATTTGATTCAGGAAGTTGAAGAAGACGTGAACCAGGCCATTGCTGACCTGGAAGCTAAGGCCAAGGCCAATCCCGCCCTTAGAGCTGAAATTGCGAAACGCATTTTAAAACACAAAGCTTTTCTTTTGAGACTCCGGGCCAAACTGATAGCGAAACATCACAAAGTTATCGAAAGAGTCAAACATATTAAGGAAGTCCGGCGTCTTTACGAAATCCGCTGGGGTGTGCTGGATCCAAAAGAACAGAAATGTCCCGGACTGACCCGCGAGGCAATCAAAACGGCTCTGGATGCCGGGGAAACTCCCAAATGCGGCATAGTTGAAGCGGACTACACAGGCAGTATCAGTGTCAACAAAGGCGAACTTCATGTGCAGAAAAAAATGCTCTTTGAAAAAAATGATGAAGTGACCAAGGAAGGAGGTTCCTCCGTGGAATGGAGCTCACATATTGCAGGTCATTGGGATGGCCTGATTGTTGAATATGTCCCCGGCGACGATGAAGGTAAGGTAGATGTAAGTCTTTCTATCGGAGACCTTAATGCCACTTTCAGTCCCGCGGAAGCTATGGGCAGAAAACCAATCGGTAACGGCCATATGATCGAAGTAAGACCGCTTGCCGCCGCCCTGAGCGGAGTCGTTGATAATGCCCAGGACAAACTGGTCCAGAACAAACTCAAGATTGAAGATAAAATAAGCAAGATCAAAGACAAGATCTACAGACTAAGATTGCTAAAGGCTAATTCCACAGAAGATGTTGCAGATGAAGTGGTTGAGTTGGAAGCCTTACTGCAGGAAATTGGAGACTACAATTTTGATGACACCAGCAATGATGAAATCGGTGTCGAAGTTGATGCTGCCCTGATCGATTTGGGTGACGGAACAAACAAAGAAAGAGTTAAGAAACGTCTTGATCACTTAAAGGGCAAATACAATGTAATCAAAGGAAAGGCAAAAGACCGGAAGTTTGCCGAAAAACTGATTCCTTTCAAAGATACCGACGACAGTGAATGGTACACCAAATATGTTGCCCCTATGAAAGAGAAGGGAATTGTTAGCGGTTACAAAGACGCAAACGGAAATGAAGTCGGTGAATACAGGCCTGGCAACAACGTTACCGTAGCCGAAATCCTGAAAATCGGTCTTGAAACTTCCAATAACGGACAAAGTGACGGAGTACCGGCTTTAAGAGCTGCCCTGAACCATTGGGCCAAGGCTTACGTGAAACGGGCGGAAGAACTGGGTCTGGATCTTGTCGGTGATGACACTGATCTTAGCCGCCCGGCCACTCGTGGCGAGGTCATCCGCATGATGCTCGAAGCCGCCGGCGTAGATCCGGATGCTGTATCCGGCACTTCCTTCTCTGATGTTCCTGCCAGCCACAAGCATGCCGCCTTCATCGCTCTGGCTAAAGAACTGGGAATCGTAAGCGGTGATGACAACGCCGGCACTTTCCGCCCTGATGAACCGATCAACCGGGCCGAAGTCGCCAAAATTGCCAATCAGATTTTAGAAGTTCTTCTCGGAGAGTAGTCCGAACTCAAAACTCAAACCCCCATTCTGAGCTGTCAGCGTGGGGGTTTTTGGTTAAAAACCAGTTTACAATTTCGCGGCATTCCTATAATATAGCCACGCTTTACGCGGAGCGGTAGTTCAGCTGGTTAGAACGCCACACTGTCACTGTGGAGGTCGCGGGTTCGAGTCCCGTCCGTTCCGCCATTTACAAAGTACGCCTTCCCTATAGAATAAGGTCATAGTGAAGTTAAACTTTTTGGATGACTCTTAAACGCACCATTGCCCGCATAACCTGGTTTATTATTTTCACCGTTATTGTCGCTGCGTTCCTGTATATCTTGTTTAATTATGAATCACTTAGATTAAAACTTGGTGAAGAAATCCAACTGTTTGGCCCCATCGGGCTGGTTTTTGCCGGACTTTTTGTGGATACGTTGGGCGGACCGCTTGGCCCGGAAATGCCAACAATCGCCGGCTTGCTCACGGGGATTCCATGGACAACCGTAGCTCTGATGGTGGCCTTGGGGAGCCTGATCGGAAGTCTTGTTATTTACGTGATCGGACATTATTTTGGTGAGTATGGAGCTCTGCTTTTTATAAACAGAAAGACCTTCGAACGCTGGCGTATCCGGTTTTTTAAATATCGTCGGCTCACTATGACACTGGCCGCTCTCACTCCCGTGCCTTATGTCACCTGCTGTGTGATTGCCGGAGTTTTTAATATGAAACTCTGGGAGTTCCTTGCATTTGCGTTTGGCGCCCGAGTCCTCCGAATTCTGGGAACGATCTATCTGTATTTCCTTCTTAGTGGGGTCATTTAGCAATACAGGTCGAATTCTAAAAAAATCAGGCCCTGAATTCGTTAATTACAAATACTTCTGAAACCATTTTGACGCCAGTTCCGCGGCCTCTTCAAGCTTGCCCGGTTCTTCAAAAAGGTGCGTGGCCCCGGGAACGATTTCCAGTTTTTTTTCGCAAGTCAGTGCGGCCAGTGCCTGCTCATTGAGTCCGATCACGACATCATCCCAGCCGCCCACAATCAAAAGAGTCGGCGCTTTAACGAGCGGCAGGTTTTCCATGGCAAGATCCGGCCGGCCGCCCCGCGAAACAACCGCACTAATCGACTCGCCCAGCTCTGCAGCCGCATTAAGGGCTGAAGCCGCGCCGGTACTGGAACCGAAATACCCCGGTGAAAGCGCCTTGAGGTCTTTTTGTTTGCCGATCCATTTGGTAACGGCAATCAGTCTTTCGGTTAAGCGCGTAATATCAAAACGGTTCTCATAAACCTGATCTTCTTCTTCTGTCAGAAGATCAAACAGAAGGGTGGCGATCCCGGCCTGATTCAGAACATCCGCCACATAATTATTACGGGGGCTAAGACGGGAACTTCCGGCTCCATGCGAAAAAATTACCAACCCCTTCGCCTCTGAAGGAATTGTCAGAATTCCTTCCAATTCGATGGAGTTGACCGGAATATTGACTGTTGTTTTGTTTATTTTCATGGGTATTTGTTTAACAGCTGGATTATAGTTTATCAAAACTGACGATTGGCATAAAAGGTTAAAAAAGTTATATTTTAAGCAATATCACGTTCGGCTCATGAATCGAAGAATTGAAAATGCTGAAGCGCAGGGAATTGACATGCGTTATGAACCGGAAGCTCAGCATGCCAGCACAGCTCTGACTGTTTACGAGAACAGGAAAAAAACAAAAATTTTATTAGTGGAGCCCGAGACGCCTATAAGCTACTGGTCATACGATCACACCTTACCTCTCATCGACAAAAAAGCGGCCTATCCCCCTCTGGGACTGATAACCCTGGCGGCAATGCTCCCGGAAGAATGGGAACTCAGTTTAGCGGATTCCAACACCGGAACACTGACACAGGAAGCGATAGAAAGATCTGACGCTGTGTTTATAGGCGGCATGCATATTCAAAGTCAGTCATTTCATGAACTGGTAAAGCGGGCTCACGCGGCGGGCAAAACAGTCGTGGGCGGCGGCCCATACGTAACTTCCAGCCCTAATGAGTGTCAGGATCTGGATCATTTGGTGCTGGGTGAAGTGGAAGGGGGTATCGAAGAATGGAGCTGGCAATTTGAACAGGGCATAGCGCCCAAAATGGCCCAAATGCCCCCGTTCCCCAAACTTGATGAAACAAAAATACCCCGTTTCGATATGATCGACCCAAAAGATTATGCCAGCGTTGGTCTTCAATTAAGCCGCGGCTGTCCGCATGATTGTGAATTCTGCTCGGTCACAAAACTCAACGGACGAAGACCTCGCCTAAAGGGAACAAAACAATTTCTGGAAGAAGCGGAAGCATTACGGAAAAGCGGGTTCAGAGGATCTGCATTCGTTGTCGATGACAATTTTATCGGCAACCACAAAGCGGTCGAAGAAATGCTGCCTGAACTCGCCGCCTGGCAAAAAAAGCATGGCTACCCACTGGACTTTTTCACTCAGGCAGACCTAAGGCTGGCAAAATTCGATTCCCTGATGGAGAAAATGGTGGACGCGGGCTTTAGCGGCGTCTTTCTGGGAATCGAAACCCCCTCCAAAGAAGCGCTGAAAGAATCCGGTAAGCACCAAAACTCCGGAATTGACCTTGACGCGGCGGTTAGGAAAATTGCAGAAGCGGGACTGGAGCCCATGGCAGGTTTTATTATGGGATTTGACAGTGACAAAGAAGAAGACCTGGATGCATTACAAGCATTCATCAACAGAAATCCCATTCCTCATGCTATGGTCGGCGTTCTTCAGGCCATACCCAAAACGGATCTTCACGCGCGCATGCAAAGGGAGGGACGCTTACTGCGGGAATACGATGGCGACCAATTTGGCACAGCCAATTTTGAAACAGTGATGGATCCCGCCGTGCTCAGAGGCAAGTACGCCGAAGTTCTGCGAAGTATCTACAGTCCGCAGAACTATTTTGACCGATGTCTTCAGCTTATGCGGATTCGCAAAAATCCGCGCTACTCCCTTTACAGGCACAAACTGAAGTTCGGCCTGAACGCCCTGAAAAACTCACTTATACAGCAGGGACTGTGTTCCGATTATCGGGCCAGGTACTGGCAGTTTTTGAGCAGGGTGGCAGTGGGAATGACGGATAAAATTCATGCGGCTGTTACCTACGCCGCGAAATTCCATCATTATTATAGGTATACGCAGGAAGATGTTCTGCCCAGATTAACAACGTAGCAAAATTGTTTTCCGAACAATTGCGCGACTGCTATCATGATGTCATGAACAAAAGTGAACAGCTTAGAGGTCTTTCCGACGCGGAGGCAATCAGGGCACTCAAAAAATACGGGTTCAATGAACTTGAAAAAAAGAGTCAGTGGACCACGATGAAGGTTTTTTTAAGGCAGTTTGCCAATGTAATCGTCTGGATTCTTATTATTGCCTCCATAATTTCTTTCGTCATTGGCGAAGAACTTAATTTTTGGGTCATCAACTTCATCATCGCCTTTGTGATCATCATGGGCTTTTTACAGGAATACAAAGCGGAACGTGTTATGGAAGCCCTTAAAAGCATTATAAAACCGCTTACAATGGTTATACGGGAGGGCAATCTGATGCAGATTGAGGTACGTGAAGTGGTGCCGGATGATATTCTGTCATTGGAAATGGGCGATCAGGTTCCAGCCGATGCCGAGATTATTGACGTCAACAACCTGGAAATCGACGAATCTCAGTTAACGGGCGAATCTGTTTCGGTTCACAAACGTGAAAAAGAAATAATCTATGCTGGTACACAAGTGGTTTATGGCCGTTGCCTGGCAAAGGTGATACATACCGGCATGAAGACGAAACTCGGAAGCATAGCCAGCCTTGTGCAAACGAAGGAAGAAATTACCCCACTGCAAAAAAGAATGGACCGGCTCGGCAAAGTACTCGCCATCATCGCGTTATCCGCAACCGGCATTATTCTGTTTGTAGGAGTGATCAAGGGGGTTTCCGTCACTCAAATGCTCATTGTCGCTTTGGCTCTGGCTGTGGCTGCTGTGCCCGAAGGACTACCCCTGACCATGACTTTGGCCCTGTCGTTTGGAATGCACAAAATGGCTAAACAAAAAGCCGTCATACGCCGAATGATGGCGGTCGAAACACTGGGAAGCACGACAGTTATCTGCACCGACAAAACAGGTACCCTGACCGAAAACGAAATGACCGTGCAGAAACTTTTTATCGACGGAAAAGAAGTTTCCGTTACAGGCCTGGGGTATAAACCGGAAGGAGAATTTAAAGAGGGAAAAAAAATAGTGAGCACATCCGGATGGAAGGAATTTTTTCACGCGGCTCTGCTCTGCAATAACGGAAATTTAAGGGAAACCGAAGATGGCAGTTTTCTGCCCGTAGGCGACCCGACCGAAGTAGCCCTGATCACCATGGGCGAAAAAGCCGGCTTCAGAAAAGAGAAGCTGGAAGACGTAAACAAACGGGTCGAGGAAATCTTTTTCACGGCCAACCGTAAAATGATGACCACCATTCATAATATGAAGGGGGGATACAAAATATACAGTAAAGGAGCGCCTGAAGTCATTCTGGAAAAATGTAGTTACCAGATGATCAACGGAAAAAGAAAGAAATTGACCATGAAAGATCGTGAACTGATTCTGAAACAGAATAACAAGCTCGCGAAAAATGCCCTGCGAATTCTTGCCATTGCGGCCAAAAACGAAATCAAAACATCCATCCCCGGAAAAGATGCGGAGAAAGATCTGACATTTCTTGGGCTTGCCGCCATGCGTGATCCGGCCAGAAGCGAAGTACCAGAAGCAATCAAAGTAGCCCATAACGCAGGAATGCGGGTTATTATGATCACGGGAGACAACAAAGACACGGCTGTTTCCATCGCGAGACAAATCGGACTGATCAACGGCAAAATTAAAGCGCTCACCGGAGAAGATTTAGAAAAAATGAGTGACGAAGAACTCCGGAAGGAACTGAAATCAGTTAACGTTTTTGCCAGAACCCAGCCAGAACATAAAATTCGCATTGTCAGCCTGCTCAAAAAGGCGGGTGAAATCGTTGCCATGACCGGCGACGGAGTAAATGACGCCCCGGCATTAAAGAAAGCAGACATTGGCATAGCCATGGGAATTAAGGGGACGGATGTGAGCAGGCAGGCCGCCGACATGATACTTCAGGATGATAACTTCGCCACTATCGTGGTGGCCGTGGAAGAAGGCCGCCGTATCTACCAAAATATTGAAAAGTTCACAGGCTATCTGATTTCAAGAAATTTCACCGAGGTAATTCTTATATTCCTGGGAATTTTGTTTTTTGACTTTGAATTCCTTCCGCTCCTGGCCATTCAGATTCTGTTTATCAATGCTTTTGACGAGGAGATGCCAGCCATCGGCCTGGGGCTGGATAAAGCTCACGGCAATCTGATGAAGCAGCCGCCCCGCCCCTCATCTGAACCCCTTCTTAATCGTGGCAATGCCATGCTTATCTTTGGAGTGGCCATCTTTATGGCCCTCCTTACTTTTATTATTTATATCACCCACAATCCCATTTTGGACGTCGAAAGGGCAAGAACCATGGTTTTTGCCACCATTGTGACCATGGTCATTGTGGGGACTTACAACTTCCGTTCAATGCGGGAATCGATTTTTGTCACAGGGGTCTTTAATAATCTGCTTCTGTTTATCGGCGTCTCTTTAATCGCTCTGATCACTCTTTTTGTGATGTACTTTGAACCAACTCAACGCGTCTTCTCGCTAACCCCCCTGGCCTTGAGTGACTGGATGATCTGCATCGGAGCCGCCATGCTAAATGTCGCTTACGTAGAGGGTCTGAAGTTCTTCAGAAGGAGTCTGGAAAAATAATGGATAGTGCCACTCCCGCCCTCTTCTTTCCGGTTACTAGCAAATTTCACCCATACAGGTAGTGATGACTATACATTGAGATGTATAAAAACATGTCAGATTTGCTATTGGGTATTAGGTGATAGTCAGAGCTGGCCGCGTAGCCGTAAGGCCACTAGTGCCTTAGGGCTCAAAAAAACTTGCTTGAGCATATTTTTTATGTTATAATTACATAATATAATTAACGAAGAAATGCCCAATCAACCACGAAGTACTAAAGAAGCCCCCATTGAATCTCTGGACCTAAAAACGGTTAATAGAGTACGGGACAGAGTAGCTAAAGCATTAGGCGGAGCCGCAATCATTGGTGCCGTCAGCGCCGGAGCCGGCCATGCTGCCGGTAAATACGCGCAATCCGAGTATAGGGAAGCGACTGGTTACTCACCCTATCAGGTAGCTCAAATCGAAACAAAAATACCCAAAATTACCGGCCAGACCCAGACACCGGGAAAAAAAGAGGTGCCAGAAAATGAAACCTGGTTCGAAAGGAAGCAAAGGGAGGCAAAAGAAGAATTGGAAAAAGTAAAAAAATGGGCCGATAAAGAAGCCGGAGAAAAAATGGAGAAATTACCAGTCGTCAGAGAATATCAGGAGGTCGTCAGAGAAATGCGGGAACTGAAGCAACAAGCTCTGGAAACCGGAGATGAGATTGCATACTGGCTCCCTTTTCTTCTCATGTTTCTTACCTGTATAAAGCTTGCCAGAATAACCATAGCGGCCAATAGGGCTATCAAAAAATTCATGGATCCGGAAAGATCTAAAAAACTGGATGCCGTTGAAGAAAAGATGAACGAAATGATCGCAAGGCTAAATGAACTAGCGGAAAGCAATCAAAATGCCCCCCTGCCTGCAGGCGACAAAGAAGAAATGAAAGCCCTGGAACGTGATTTCACCGAAGTATCCGGCATCATAGATCTGGAGCCTGATGAAACATCCGCCATAGATAAAGCCGTAGTCTAAAACAGCTTAGCCAGATCCTCCTTCATCGCCAACGCCGCCTCACGGGCCGCTTCGGCATAAGCTTCACCGTGCTGGCCGTTTTTTTGGTAGGCAAAAATAATCCCACGCGACGAATTCACAATGGCCCCTGTGCCGTTTTTATGAAAACAGTACTTCACACTATCGGCGTTTCCCCCCTGAGCACCGTAACCGGGAACCAGGAAGATCTGATTGGGCATAATGTTCCGAAGGACTTTAGCTTCCTCCGGATAAGTTGCCCCAACCACCGCGCCAACGGCAGAAAAACCGCTCTTCCCTATCAACTCCCGTCCCCAGCCTTCCACAAGTGTAGCAACCAGTTCATCCATCAGCTCATCACCAACCGCCACACCCTGAATCTCGTCAGCAGAAGGATTGGAGGTGCGAACCAAAACAAAAATCCCCTTCCCCTCCTTCTCACAGACTTTTGTAAAAGGCTTAATTCCGTCCGTGCCCAAATAAGGCGTGACCGTCATACAGTCGACATCAATTGTTTTCTGGGGCGAGCCAAAAACATCCACCGAACCCAAATGCCCATTGGCATAGGCTTCGGCCGTCGAGCCGATGTCATTGCGTTTCGCGTCACCGATAACCATAAGGCCCTTTTCCTGCGCGTAACGAACGGTTTCTTCATAAGCCCGAAACCCGTGATGTCCGTAACATTCATAAAAAGCTATCTGTGGTTTGACCGCCGGCACAATGTCCGCGACAGCATCGATGACCCCTTTATTGAAGCTCAGAATCGCCTCCGCGGCCCCCTCTGTCGTTTCACCAAACTCTTCCCTGGCATTCGCTAAAATATGTTCAGGAATCTGACTGAGGCGGGGATCCAGCCCCACCACGGTGGGATTACCAAGCTCACTGATACGACTGGTAAGTCTGTCGGAAAAATGTTGCATAATATTGAGTTATCGGTTAAACAAAGATTCCTGCTCCTTGATCTTAAGACGTACATCCTGCGAAGACATCTTGGCCCGCTCATTGTAAGGTTCAATGGTCAGAATCCGTTCATAAGTGAATAAGGCATTTTCATAATCGTCGTCCTCCGCGCAGGAATCCGCCAGCAGAAAAAGATAGTTCACTTCACGAGGCTTAAGTTCAGCAGCCCTTTTAAAACACTCAGCCGCCACCGAATAACGCATCATAAGATGGTAAAGCTTCCCCAAAGCGAGGAATTTTTGATCATCCTTATCGTCAAGCTCCACAGCCCGAACATAGGCCTGAATAGCCTCTTTGTAAGCCTTTCTTTTGAGCAGGATCCTCCCAAGATTTTCATATATTTCATGATTCTCTGTATTTTCCTCAAGAAGCTTTCGGTACATTGTTTCAGCGCGCTTGAGATCACCGCTTTCCAGATAAATCCTGGCAAGCTTAAGACCTACCGGGAATTCATCATCCGTCATAGCCATAGCCTGAATCAGATATTTTTTAGCCTCAGCAAATTGACTTCTGGCAATGGCCATATCGGCCCGCCTCATTTCATCTTTGTATCGGACCAGATCATATTTTTTACCCTCCTTTTCCTTTATATACTCTTCTTTAAAACGCAGCGTTCCTTCAGCCTGTTCAATTTTGCGGTTCTTTTCGACTCTGGCGGCCACCTGTTCTTTGAAATCCCGCTTTTCAGTCCTGCTGAGCAAAAAAGCGCGTCTGGCAAGTAAAACCGCGATGACAACGAAGGCAAAGATGAAGATATAAAGCTGCAGCATTATTATAATGATCTTTCTGTATACAAAAGGAAATTCTCCAGGGCCAGTTTTTTATTGGCATTCCTATCAATAAGATAACGTGTTTTGAGCAAATGTTCAAACAGATGAGCGATGCTCTTCAGATCGTAACGGGGACTCAGAAGGGAACTGCCCGTGACCAGAAAATCGTGAGCCGATTTTCGCAGAATCTGGCAGAAAACATCAAAAAAGAGTTCCAGCTGGTCTTTGTCGTCCTCTAAAGATTCCGCGTAAGAAAACTTACTGACTAAATCGTTATTTCTAAGTATTTTGTCTACCTGGTTATATGCATTCCTGTAAGCCGAAAGCGCCGCCGGCTCGGACAGAAGCCTGATAGCCAGACCGGGCCTGCCCTGCGCCATCTGTAAAACTTCTTCAAAATCAGAATGATCTTTAAAACGGGACGAAAGTTCATTGCGCATCGTTGCCTCATCCACCAAAGAAAAACCGTACTGTCTTACGCGGGAAAGAATTGTTGGCGTGATCTTTTTTATTTGGTCAGAGGTCATCAGAAATATCGTCTTGCCGGGCGGTTCCTCCAGGGTTTTCAGAAACGAATTCTGAGCCTCAATAGGCATTCTCTCAAGCGTTTCGATCAGCACAATTCTGAGGCCCCCCTGCGAAGTCAAATTGGTTTTATGTATCAGAGCCCGTACGTCATCAATTTTGATAGTTTCGCCATTGTCCCGCATCAGAATTAAGTCAGGATGTGAACCCGATTTGATAAGCTGACAATCCCTGCACCGGTGGCAGAGATTATTGGGACAAAGCAGTATTTTGGCCAAAATGAATGCTACTGTGAACTTTCCGGTATCTTTAGGTCCGTGAAAAAGGTAAGCATGAACAAGTTGATCTGCAGCAATCTCTTTTTCAAGAGCAAGAAGCTGATTATCATGCCCAATAATGTCCCAAGGGTATTTCAGCATAGGCTAATAGAGGCTCAATTATATAGTCTGAATGTGCGAAAGTCCACTTGCCCGCCAACTAAAGATTGCCTTGGACGAAGAAATTCACTAAAATACTTGAGCTTGTAAGGAACTTCGCCTGGATGGTGGAATCGGTAGACACGAGAGACTTAAAATCTCTTTCCTTCGGGAGTGAGGGTTCGAGTCCCTCTCCGGGCACCA
>JAHJFD010000058.1 GCA_018825145.1 Patescibacteria group bacterium | reverse complement strand
TTTAAGGCCCGTAGTGAGATGTTTAATAATAGTTTTATGGAATACTCGGTTCCGCGGGCGATTTTACGCTTTCGTCAGGGTTTTGGCAGGCTGATCCGTTCTAAAAAGGACTATGGGGTTATGGTAATACTGGATGACCGGATACTTAAGAAAGACTATGGCAAAATGTTCCTTCAGGCCCTGCCTCATGGTGTTCTGATTGATCAGATGAAACTTAGTGAGGTGCCGGAGAAGGTAAGGGAGTGGCTGAAGCTTTCGAGGCAAGGGATTTAATGATCATGCCTTTATTTTAAAGCGCACTGCCGGTTCAGCAGTCTGGCGGACGTCATTTTTTTGCCCCATTTCTCGGCTTCCGCAATGATCTTTCGCATGATGCGGACGACCGCAACCGGGTGCTTGCCGATGGTCGTTTCTTCGGAGAGCATGACAGCGTTCGAACCGTCAAAAACGGCGTTGGCTACATCCGAAACTTCCGCGCGGGTAGGTTTTGAATTGTTCACCATAGACAGCAGCATTTCCGTCGCCGTGATGACGAACTTCTTTTTGTCCAGGGACCTGTAGGTAAAATCTTTTTGAAGAGGCGGCACGTTTTCCAAAGAGACGGCATAGCTTAAGTCACCTCGGGCAATCATAATCCCATCGGATGCTTCCAGAATCTTTTCAAAATTCTTCACGCCAATGCGGGTTTCAATTTTGGAAATGACAAAGCAGCCCGGCAGGGCTTTGCGGACGGTTTCTATCTGCTTCGTGTTTTCCGCAAAAGAAAGGGCAATATGCTTGATATTGTTGGCTTTGGCATAGCTAAGGGCTTTCAGATTTTTGATGTCCAGAATCACGCGGATCTTTTTTTTGTGGTCCGCTCTCTTAAGATTATCCAGAATCTGGTCGTATTGTTTATGGCTACCGTACGAGGTATTGATCCGGATGAAATCGATGCCTTCTTTTAACATCGCTTGGAACACTCTGTAATTCAGAGTCGCCGGCCCGATGGTCGCGATGATTTTGGTTTTTATTTTGGGCATAAAGGTAATTTATTTATGTTATTATACTATACTTCAAACCTCTCAAAAATACTTCTTCCCCTTCAGTTCTTTTGGTAAATATTCCTGCTCGCTACTGTCTTCCAGTGGGGTGTATTTGTAGCCTTTGCCGTAATCCAGAACCTTCATTAGTTTGGTCGGGGCGTTGCGAAGGTGAAGCGGAACGCCTAAGTTGCCGTGTTCTTTGGCATCCCGGGCGGCCTTTCCATAACCCATGTAAGCGGCCACGGATTTTTTGGTGTTGGCCAGATAGATGACGAGTTGGGAAAGGTGGACATTGCATTCCGGCATGCCCAGTTTCTGGCAGGCTTCAAACACACTGTTGGCCAGCACGGTGGCAAAGTTGTCGGCCACACCCACGTCTTCGGCGGCAAAGCGGAGCAGGCGACGGGCGATGTAAATCGGGTCTTCGCCGGCTTCCAGCATGCGGGCCAGCCAGTAAAGGCCGGCGTGCGCGTCTCCGCCACGCAGGGATTTATGAAGGGCGGAAATGATGTTGTAGTGTTCCTCGCCGTTTTTGTCGTACTGCAGATGGCTTTTCTGGACCACCTGTTTCACCAGCTCAGGTGTGATCTTCTGCCTCTGCTGGGCGCAGATTTCCAGGGTATTCAGGGCTGAACGCGCGTCGCCGTTACTCAAATGCGCAATCAAATTCAGTGAATCCTCATCGATTTTGACTTTCAGGTCGCCCAGTCCTTTTTCGGTGTCATTCAGCGCCTGATTCAGGATTTCAAGGATGTTTTCTTCAGTCAGTCTTTGCAGAACGAACACGCGTGATCTGGAGAGTAGAGCGCTGTTTACTTCAAAACTGGGGTTTTCGGTGGTGGCGCCTATAATGGTGATCAGCCCCTGTTCCACATGAGGCAAAAGGGCGTCCTGCTGGGCTTTGTTCCAGCGATGGATTTCGTCCAGAAACAGAATGGTCGGCGTGCCAAGCCGACGGTTCTGGTGGGCACGTTCAATAATATCTCTGAGTTCTTTGATGCCGCTGGAAACCGCGCTGAGCTGAATAAAATCGGCATTTGTTTTATGTGCAATGATGTTGGCCAGAGTGGTCTTCCCGCTTCCGGGCGGACCCCATAAAATCAGGCTGGGAACTTTCCCCTTTTCAATAGCCTCTTTTAAGAAAGAATCTTTTCCCAAAAGATCTTCCTGTCCGAAGAATTTTTCGAGGGAGTCAGGGCGCAGACGCTCAGCCAGTGGTGTGTGATGGATATTATTGATTCTTAAGAAGTTTTTTAGTTTCTTTATCGAAATCGGATTCAAAAGTCTTATCCTCTATGGCTTTAAATTTTTGATACTCAGTTTCTGCTCTTGTTTCTGCGAGTTTCTTGGATATTTTACCTTTGTGGGTCAATATCTCCTTTTCATTGAATCTTAAAAAATCATCGAGTTTATGGACCCAGTCCTTCATTGTCATTGCTTTCTTATTGTTGGCCTGTAATTCGGCATAAGAAAGATACTGATCAACGATTAAATTGAGCTCTTTCAGCTCTTTTTCCGTCAGATAGTTTTTTGCGACAAAAATGTCAGATCTCTTTAATTTGTTTCTGGGGATGCAGGTGATGCCCATGTTTTTATTTTTACTATCAGCTCTTTCCGCGATTATTTCGGCCGCTGTTTTACCATGAATTCCGTAATGCATTTTATTTTGCACAGTGGCGAAAAAGACTTGTGTGAGATCAGCGCCTTTATCATAATCAATGCTGGTTGCGTAGATGTCGGTAATCTTCTGGTAGAATCTTCTTTCACTGCTTCGGATATCACGGATTCTTTCCAGCACCTGCTCGAAGTAATCGATACCAAAAGGACTATTCGGGTTTTTAAGACGTTCATCATCCATGACGAATCCCTTGATGATGTATTCCTTGAGCTGTTTTGTGGCCCAGATACGGAATTGTGTGGCGCGGGCTGAATTTACCCTGTAGCCAACGGAAATAATGGCATCGAGATTATAGAAATTGATCAGATATTCTTTTCCATCATTGGCAGTTGTCCGGATTTTCCGGATAACTGATTTCTCATTCAATTCACCGCTGTTATATATGTTTTTTAGGTGCTCGCTAATGGTACGCACATCAACGCCAAAAAGATCAGACATCTTTTTTTGTGTCAGCCAAACGGTTTCATCCTGAAGAAAAACGTCAATTTTGATTTCTCCATCAGATGATTTATACAAAAGGAATTCGGATTGCTGTAACTGTTTTTCGGTCATACTTTAGGGGTTGCTAGTATAGCCTCATTATAGTAAACGTTTGTTCACTAGTCAACATTAAACCCAGTCTTTTGTTTCCCCATCCACCTCCTTCATAATCCGATCTGTCTCGGTCAGCGCGACGATGATTTTTTGGTAATGTTCAATGTCCTCATTCGATAGCGTTCGGTCTTTGCGGTCTTTCAGCCATTTTTGCGCGGGCTGATAGCCGCCGATATAAAAATTCCACGCTACCGGTGGCACGCTTCCAAAATACTGTTCCTTGTTGATGAAGACCTTGCCGTCTTTGTAGGTGAGTTTCTCAACTGTATCCGATCCGGCCATTGGATAAGTGGTGATAAACTGGTTCACTTTGGGCGATTCAAGCAGGTGCAAACCGCGCAGTTCAGAGCCGAGGGCCACGAGCGCTTTGAATGATCGGGCGTCTTTTGGATACGGCACGCGCGGAAAATCAATCTTCAGGAATTCCTTGTACTTTTCGCGGTAAGTCGGGGAGTGAAGGACGGCGTAAATGTAATCGAAGATGTCTTCGGGGGTGGTTTTACCTGTAACTTTCTCAATTTCGGCGACGATTTCGGGTTTGAGGTTGGGGGAGCGAGTACCGTCATCGGAGTAGAGGTAGAGGGGTGCTGAGTTTAGTGAATCACCTGCTGTATCTAGCATGTGGATATCAGCGAAATACTTTGTAATAAAGAAATAGCTTGTACTAGCCTGTCTATTTAGCCTTGTAAAAACAAATAATAGATTTTCTTTCATCATGTGTGCCATGCCTTTTGGATTTGGTGTTCCGATAAAGCCCCGTGAAGTTCCAGTATAATAGGTCCATCTTTCATCAAGAGGCCGGTACATGGTTTTCCGATATAGTTTCTTATCATCGTGCTTGAGTAGGTCTTGTTTCGCATTGCTAACTTTCCAGTCCCTGCTGTCATGTAAATCATATTTTTGCTTTAGGCTCTCGACGCTCATTTGAGTAAAATCCACAATTCTTTGCTCGAGGTCGCTTTCTGTAAAAGCGACACATACTTGATCGCGTTCATTTTTGATACCGGATGTTATGGTTTGGAACAGATTTTCTAAATGAACGAAACTGTCATATTTCTTTGCAGCTCCAAAATCTTTCGGAACAAAGAAATTATATGGCTCGGAGTAATCAAGTTTTTTCCACCTAATACTTTCAACATCATTTGCGCTTAACAGCTTGAACTTCTCTTCTCTCAGTCCGAATTTTTCAGCATGGTAGACCTTTCCCAAGCCTTTCTTCTCTTCCGTTTTTCGGACAAGGATGGAGATTGAAACGCCTTGTTGAATATCAAACACATTCTCATCTTTACCGCCATCTGGAGCTTTTTCCTTCTTCTTAGTGTTGCCATGAAGATCTAGGATATAGATTTCGTCAAAGGTTTCCAGCAAATGTTTTCTCATTTGGCGATGTGTAATGCCGTCGATAAATGAGTTATTGGTAATCATCGCCACAATGCCCGTCTTATTTTTTTCGATGAAATGCTCCGCGTAACGGAGGAATTTGATGTAGTCGTCGTCGAGATTTATCTTTTTCTCGCCAAGTCCTTCTTTATAAACCTTGATCAGGTTCTGTATCCATTCGCCCTTATTCGATGAGCTCACGCTGTACGGCGGGTTGCCGATAACCACCATAATCGGCGTTTCGTTTTTGATCTTGTCGGCCTCTTTCGCTTCCTCGGCAATGCTTGAGGCCAGGCCGAAAGAAAGCATATCCTGTTGCGCCCCGTCCTGTTCCAGCGAATTGGTCAGGTAAATGCCCAGACGACGGTGGAACTTCCAGAATCCTGTCTGTTTGAAGGCCAGACTCAGCTTTAGGTGGGCGATCGTGTAGGGCGCCATCATCAGCTCAAAGCCGTGCAGGCGGGGCAGAAGGTCGTTGTGGACGTATGCGGGCCAGCGGCCTTTTTGACCTTGTTTTTCAAGACGCTCGTAGATGCTTCGAATAGTGGCACTGATAAAAGTTCCAGTGCCTACCGCGGGGTCGAGAATCTGAACGCGGTGTTTGCCGTCCGGCAGTTTTGAGGTATCGGCAAGACCATTTGGCAAATTGAATTCCTTCTGAAGAATGTGGTCCACGGAACGAACGATGAATCGGACGATGGGAAGCGGGGTGTAGTAAGCTCCCATTTTCTTGCGAAGGCCGGGGTCGTATTCCTTCAGAAAATCCTCGTAAAAATGAATGACGGGGTCGGCATCGCCCATGTAGTCTTCGATGAGCGCTTTAGTATTGGCGTGCTGAAAAACCGTGCAGAGCTCATCAACAATATAACTCAGCCGTTTATCAAAATTGGGGCCCGCGATGTGATCAAAAAAGTGCTGAAGGAACGGGTTGGAGGCTGGCACCAAATCACGCGCTTCCTGCCGTGAAAAAGTGTCGGGCGTGTCGTCGTAATAGCGGGCGACGAATAGTCCGTAGACCAGCGTTTGCGCGTACATATCGGCAAAGGAATCCAGCGTCAGATCGTGAACGAGTAATTGTTTTATGGCTTCGTAAACCCGCAAAATCTCCGTATTTTTTTCCGATTCCGTGGCGAGGAAATGCTTTACGTTATCCCGGATTCTCTGTGCCTTTCCGCCCATGATCCTGGCCAGATGCTCGCCTGATTTAATCGGTTCTTTGTGGGACTCCGTGAAATCCAGCAGGGTTTTGGCGGCATGTGCATAGTTCTGCGGGAGGGGCGTTAGCATACGCTTATTAATATCGTATTCCGCTATCCTGATTGGTTCCGCATATCGTACCCCGTTTCTGTAAAAACGGAATTCCACGTAATCGGTCAGCACTAAATTCGCGTAACCGAAATACCTGGCCATTTGTTCCGACTTCTCAACCTTGTCCAAAGAAACGCCGATGTCTTTCGCTTCAATGTACAAGAGTGGCACGTCGTGGTTGTATAAAATGAAATCAGGCTTATTCCCTTGCTGTGACTTGGGATCGTGATCGATTCGTTTGATATTTAGAGTTGAAAAAATACCTTCAAGCAATTTCTCAAAGTCAGCACGATAGCCCATCTCACTAGTTTCTTTGTGAGCGAACTTGGAGGCAATTGCCCGATTATAGTTCTCGAAGAGATTCTGCATGTGTCGTATTTATACTGAAGCCATTATATGGCATTGGCGGATAAATTCATATTTTTGAACTCGGCAAGAGTAAGCTATAATAGTTTCCTTAGAAATAAGGCGTCTTATGCAGCTTTCAACCCCCCTTTCAGAGGCGATCAGTACCAAAAAGGAGTATATCCGGGCGCTTTCGGAAATCGGACTGAATACGGTGGAGGATTTACTGCTCTATTTTCCGCGCGCTTACGAGGATTTATCGGAATTTAAGGGGCTTCATGAGGCCAAAGACGGTGAAGTGATTACGACCAAGGGTTTTTTGCAGGGGATTAAGCTGATTCCAACCAAAAACCGAAAAATGAAGCTGGTGAAGGCCATGTTTTATGATCAGGCGGGCTATGAATCGGAGGTCGTCTGGTTTAACCAGCCCCATTTACTCCGTACTTTACCGATGGACAGGGAGGTGGTGGTGTCGGGAAAGGTCCAGTGGAGTTACGGGAAGATCACTTTGCAGAGTCCGGTGGTGGAAAAATCGAAGGAAATTCAGATTCACGCGGGTACCACGGTACCGATTTATCCCCAGCATGATGTCATTACTTCTAAGTGGCTGAGGGAGAAAATCCATCCGCTTCTTTATCTGGCAAAAGAACTTCCGGAGGTACTTCCGGAGGAGATTTTAGAGGAAGAGAAACTAATGCCCAAAGCGCTGGCGGTGCAGGAAATCCACTTTCCGGGTTCGCAGGAAAAGCTGGAGGCGGCGCGGGACAGGCTGGGTTATGAAGAGCTCTTTTTGCTTCAGCTCAGGTCGCTCAGGGCCAAAAAAGAATGGCGGGAGAGCCGGCCGGAAGGGGCTGATGATTCTGGTATGCCCCTTGATCCCGAATACGTGAAACAGTTTTTTGCCACCCTGCCTTTTACGCCTACCAACGCCCAAAAGATAGTCATTTATGAAATTCTGAAAGACATGGAAAAGCCCTTTCCCATGATGAGGCTTTTGGAAGGCGACGTTGGTTCGGGCAAAACGGTGGTGGCGGTGGTGGCGGCTTTGCAGGCGGTCAAACATGGTTATCAGGTGGCGATTATGGCACCGACCGAAGTACTGGCCAGACAGCATCTGATTTCTCTTGGCAAGTTTCTTGAAAAGTATCCCGATATTAATATTCAATTATTGGTAAGCGCACTCAAAACTGCAGAAAAAAATCAGGTTATTGACGCGCTGGCCAATGGGCAGGTGGATATTGTGGTGGGAACCCACGCGCTGATTCAGGAAGGCGTCAGTTTTGAGAATCTTGGCCTGGTTATCGTCGACGAACAGCACCGATTTGGGGTTAAACAGCGGGAAGTCTTGGTAAAACAAGGCAGTCCGCATGTTCTCAATATGACCGCCACGCCCATTCCCCGCACGCTGGCACTGGTGGCTTACGGCGATCAGGATTTGTCGGTGATCAACGAAATGCCGCCCGGCCGTATGCCTATTGAAACCAAAATCGTTCCACCGGAACATCGGCAGGCCGTGTACCGTTTTGTCGAGGGCCGCATACAAAAAGGCGAGCAGGTTTACGTGATTTGCCCTCTGATCGACGAATCGGATGTACTGGACGAGGTGAAGTCTGTTAAAAAGGAATTTGAGCACTTGCAAACGGTGTTTTCGAGATTCAAAGTAGGCTTACTGCACGGTAAAATGAAATCCGAAGAAAAAGAAGCCGTGATGGCTGCTTTTAAGGCCAATGAAATCCAGGTGTTGGTGTCCACTTCGGTCATTGAAGTGGGGGTAGATGTGCCGAATGCCACCGTTATGCTCATCGAAGGAGCGGAACGTTTCGGATTGTCCCAGCTTCATCAGTTTCGTGGGCGGGTCGGGCGCGGCAAAGTGCAGTCCTACTGTTTTTTGTACACCAACTCCAGTTCCGACAACACCGTGGCCCGCTTAAAGGCCATGACCGACCACACGGACGGCTTTATGCTGGCTGAAATCGACTTAAGATTACGCGGGCCCGGTGAGGTATATGGCGTGCGTCAGTCAGGTTTGCCTGATCTAAAAATCGCCAACCTGATGAACGGCGTGCTTTTGGATCGTGTGCGAAAAGCAGCCGAAAGTTTTTTGGAAAGATCAGCTGCTTAAAAAATTATCCGGAAATACATAGAGTTGCATTGGTCGTTCCGGGGACTTCACAGCCGCCGTCTTCCAGGAATACTTCTGCAGCCTCCGAGATGATGTAAATACGTGGAGACAGACCGGAAGAATCCTGGCAGATCCAGTAACCGGTAGCAGTTGCGTCAAAAACAGAGTCAGGATCCTTGGGGATTTCCCGTAGGTAAGCGGGAACAAGCGTGGTAGAGCAGTCATACGAAGTGGCGGCGGTTCCAAGTTCCAGGGCCCCCTCAAAGCCTCCGTTACCCATACCAACACCACTTAGGTCGGTGTCACATTCGGGAATGGCCGTGACAATAGAATTCAAGGTGCATTCAGGAAGCTTCCCTTTTGCCGTTTGTGAGGTCTGAAACTGATAAACGGCACTTAAAACCATGCCGAGTTCTGACTTCCTTTCGGCATCGTTAGCCTTGCCGAATTGCTGGGCAGGATTAACAGCCACCAATACGATACCGGCCAGAATGGCGATGATACCGATGACAATCAGCAGCTCAATTAAGGTAAAACCCTTAAGATCTTTATTTTTCATTTTTTAAATTTAGCTAAACTATTATCAACGCCATTCTATAGGAAGTTCGCAAAGAAAGGCAAGGTTTTAAGTAAATCCGGGTGCTAAAAAACCCTCCTTCTTCGCCGGGGCTGTGAAGGAGGGTTTTTTTGATTGTGTCAGAAGGGATTATCCGGAAACACACATAGTGGCAGTAGTGGTACCCGGAACCTGGCAGCCTCCATCATCCGTGAAGACTTCGGTACCTTCGGCAATCACATAAATGCGGGAAACCGCACCAGTGGTATCCTGGCAAATCCAGTAACCGGTTGCGGTGGCATCAAAACCGGAGGCGGGGTCAATGGGAATTTCTCTCAGGTAAGAAGGAACAAGCGTGGTGGAGCAATCATAAGATGTTGCGGCCGTGCCAAGTTCAAGCGCGCCGTCAAAGACTCCGGTTCCGGCTCCGTCACACTCAGGAATAGCAGTAGCGACAGTGGCAACTGTACACTCCGGCAAAGCTCCTCTGGCAGTCGGAGAAGTCTGGAATTGATAAACAGCACTGAGGACAGTGCCAAGCTCAGATTTTCGTTCCGAGTCGTTAGCCTTGCCGAATTGCTGGGCAGGATTAACAGCCACCAATACGATACCGGCCAGAATGGCGATGATACCGATGACAATCAGCAGCTCAATTAAGGTAAAACCCTTAAGATCTTTATTTTTCATTTTTATTAAATTAAATGATAATTGGATAAGATTACGTCTATGATAGACTTTTTAATTACGAATGCAAGTTTTTTTTATTCAAAATAGAGACGGATATTAAGACTGGCATCATCAATCAGATTGCCGTGATCTTCCTGCTGTGGTGAGTAATTGATATTGAAGCTGGTGATTTTTATGAGATATTTGCTTTTATAAAGCTCATCAAGAGCCTTCAAAAACAGGTCAAATTTATCTCCTGGTTTCAGTTTTACTTCATAATCCGCAAAGCGGTTAATCAGAATCTGTTTCTCTTCACTTTTAATTGTGATGTCGGATTCATTATCGATGATGGCAAAAAGACTCTCCAGAAGACTGATATAAGGCACAATTTCATCGTAGGGGGCAAAGGTGCGGCCCATGATTTTTTGGTCGATTTCCTCCTGTTCATTACCAATGGTCTTCCGAAGCTCTGTCAATTGCGTTTGAGCGTCCTGAATCTGTTCTTCATTACTGGTAATTTTTCCATGGTATGAAGAATTTACTACAAAAAGAGTAATGCTTATAATGACGAAAACCACGCAAAGAAGAATCGTCACTCTGAGAGCTCTTTGCTGAAGAATAAATTTGAGGATTTTTTCGGTGGAAATTACTTTAAACATCGTTTCCTTCTTCGTTAATTATGGTTTCAGTTTTTGGCTTTGGTAATCCGGAGGGTGCGGAAGGCAAGCCCGGGCTTTTAGTTTCAGCACGTAATTGATTTTCGAAAGCCTGATTAACACTGGTCTTATCAACTGTAAGGTTGATACTAATAAATCTTTCCCCCTTTCCGACCAGATTAGAAAGAGGAGACTCAACATTCAGATACAGCTTACTATTTTCCAGTTCAGCGACGAATTTTTCGGTTTCCTGTCGGGTGATTGTTTTGGCTCTGAGGTTTACGGTGGAAGTTTCACCTGATGTATGATCGATGTAATTAATGTTTACCATTGTGACACCGTTCCTGTTGTACGCGTTTAAGTCCTGCATTATATAACTTGCAGGGATTGAATCTGCAACCAATGACAGGATCTGACTGTTGCTCTGTTCCATTTCTTTTCTGGCTTTCGCTATCTGTGTCGTGTAAGGATTGAGCGCTTGTGTATTAAGGATTGCCACTTCCTGCGATGAAATTCTGTAGTTCAAATAGCTCCTGGCTGTGTTGATTCCCGCCATTATAGTCAGCGCCATAAGAAGTGACGCCAATATTGCTGAGAAAATTTTAAGTTTGGGACTTATTTTCGCCAGGTTGATTTCCTCCTTTTTTGTTTCAGGGAGCAAATTAAAATTATTTTTATCGTTGGGCAGTGAGCCGTTAATACACAAGCCAATGCCTTCCAATATATCTCCTTCCATTTCAGCAGGAATTTCGGCAAACTGAACAGTCTTCTTTATAGGAATTTCGGGTAGCAGATTGCTAATTACTTCCTCAACACCCGGAAGCGCGGACAGCATTCCGGTAAGATAAATTGTTTTGATTTCGATGGGTTCCTGAGCCTGAGTCGCCATCATCAGCTGGTGAATTTTATCCGAAAGATCATCCAGATAAGGCTTAAAGGAATTCTTTATGTTTGTTTTTTGATCTTCAGTTACCGCTTCTCCTTTTTTCACTTTTATCAGCCATTGCTGAACTTCTTCATTACTTGGAAGACTGAGAAGTGTTTTAAGTTTATTGGTTATTTCCTCTCTTTTGCCTCCGGATACAATCTTAGTTATGTTGTCATTGACTGAATTGATCGCCAGAAGGTCTCGTTCAAGTTCCAGATTAACAAGCAAAAAGGCTCCCTCGCCCTGATTGAGGCTATTGTGAAAGCTTTTAATCAGACAGTTGATGTTAACGTTGATTTCTATAACGTTCAACTGAATTTCCTTTAATATTGCTATAAGCGGTTCCGCGACACTTTTTTGAGCCGCCACAAAATTTAAAATCAAATTTTTTCCACTGGAATCCTCGTAAACAGCTTTGTAGTCGAAAACCGCCTGATCAAGTTCGATGGGTATAAAATCTTTAGCTGTCTCTTTGATGTATCCGGAATCTTTAATCTTTTCTTTTGGAATTGTTATCCGATGACTGAAAACTTTTTCCTCAGGAAGTGAAACAAGAATATTACTGGTGTTTATCGGTCCATTGACTCCGCTGGCCAGCAATTTGGTAACTGCCTCTTTAAAACCTTCTTTGTTCAGAATGATGCAACCATATTCCACTACCCCTTCTTCAAGAAGAATCTTCGCGTAATTGGTTATTTTCGGAACATGATTTCCGGTTTCAACTTCCAC
>JAHJFD010000057.1 GCA_018825145.1 Patescibacteria group bacterium | reverse complement strand
TTTTTATTTATTAATTTTATTTTATGCATACTAGTAAAGTTCCCATTTTAAAGGTTATCGTCATCATCTGGATTGCCTTTGCCAGTTTGTATGTTGTATACAACGAATACAATAATTTCAAAGTTCTTGTCGCTCAGCGGGCTTACAACACAGGTCTGCGTGACGCAGTAAATAAACTTATACAACAGGCTCAGACATGTAATCCTATCCCGGTAACATCAGGGGAACAGCGTGTTGATCTGATTTCCATGAGCTGTCTGAATGCTTCCGACAAAAAGGCGAACTAGCAGATCGCGTTGGCGGACCATGTAAAATGTTTTGACACTAAAAATTCTATTTGCTAGAATCCTCCTGCTTTATATTTAATAAACTCAAATAATTATGGCTGAAGGAAAATTCGACCGCAGTAAGCCACATATCAATGTAGGTACCATCGGTCACGTGGATCATGGCAAAACCACCCTTACCGCTGCTATTACTGCTGTTGCAGCTGCCAAGTTTGGTGGTAACAATAAATTCGTGGCATTCGATCAAATCGACAATGCTCCGGAAGAAAGGGAACGCGGTATTACCATCGCCACTTCTCACCAGGAGTACGAGACTGGTAAGCGTCATTATGCTCACGTGGATTGCCCCGGGCATGCTGACTATGTAAAGAACATGATCACGGGTGCCGCTCAGATGGATGGCGCTATTCTTGTCGTATCGGCCGCTGACGGCCCCATGCCGCAGACTCGCGAGCATATCCTTTTGGCTCGTCAGGTAAACGTACCATATGTTGTCGTATTCATGAACAAGTGCGACATGGTCGATGACCCTGAGCTTCTTGATCTTGTCGAGATGGAAGTTCGTGAGCTTCTCTCCAAATACGAATTCCCCGGCGATGATATTCCTATTGTTCGCGGTTCCGCGCTCAAAGCTCTCGAAAACCCAACAGGTCCTGATGCTGAACCTATTGTTGATCTTCTCAATAAACTTGATGAATATATCCCTCAGCCAAAACGCGCTCTCGATAAACCATTCTTGATGCCTGTTGAAGATATCTTTTCTATCAAGGGCCGTGGAACAGTTGCTACGGGTCGTATTGAGCAGGGCGTGGTGAACATCAATGAAGAGGTAGAAATCGTTGGACTTCGCGATACCCGCAAAGTAGTCGTTACCGGCGTTGAAATGTTCCGAAAGCTTCTCGACCGCGGTGAGGCTGGTGATAATGTCGGCCTGCTCCTTCGCGGAGTTGAACGTGACGAAATCGAACGCGGTCAGGTGCTTGCCAAACCGGGTTACATTACGCCTCATACTGAGTTCACCGCTGAAATCTATGTTCTTACCAAAGAGGAAGGTGGCCGTCACACTCCATTCTTTAAGGGCTACAAACCTCAATTCTACATTCGTACAACGGATGTAACCGGAGAAGTTCATCTTCCCGCCGGAACCGAAATGGTAATGCCCGGAGACAATATTAAACTTGATATCAGCCTTGGTAAGCCTATTGCTCTGGATGAAGGAACCCGCTTTGCTATTCGTGAAGGAGGACGTACAGTAGGTGCAGGTGTGGTAACTGCTATCAAAAAATAGATTTTCAATCCCGATAAAACCGTCGTTGCGGATTATCGGGACTACAAAGTTTATTTTCAGACCAATGTCCGCCGTGGCGGATAAGTCTCTCACAATTCGTTAACGTATTTCTACCCCATGGCCAAGGACAGTAAGAAGGAAAATATCCAGCGCATCCGTATTACCCTCAAGGCTTTTGATCATACGATCATCGACAAAGCTGTTGATACCATCATTCAGACTGCTGAGCGTACGGGGGCTATTATTGCCGGGCCCATTCCATTGCCAACTAAAATCAAGAAGTTCACGATCAATCGTTCCACTTTTATTTCAAAAGATGCTCGTGAGCAGTTTGAAATGAGAATCCATAAGCGATTGATTGATTTGCGTGAAACCACTTCCGCCACGATTGAGGCGCTGACGAATCTTTCTTTGCCGGCCGGGGTGGATATTGAAATTAAGATGCTCTAGTCTTTGCCCTTGGTTTTCTCTTTCATATCGATAACCCAGATCTTTTTTTGTGTGTAATAAACAACAATAATCAGTGCTATTGAGGCTACGATCAGAATGTGTGGCAAAAATTGGGCCAGGTAAGTTTTTCCAAATACAGCCAGCATGGTGTTGGCGGCAATGAAGCCTATTCGGCCTTCTGTGGGGCCGAAGCCAAAATAGCTTACGCGGAATTCGTTCAGGGCGCCAAAGCTAACAAAGGCGTTGACCATAAAACCGCCATAGACCATCAGCAAAAAGAACATGACGCCGTAGCGGTCCGGTATAAAAAATGTGTAACCTATCAAAATGCAACAAATGAACATGTAGTCCAGAAAGTGGTCGGCATAATAGCCCCATCTTACTAGGCCTGTATCGCGATGTCGGCCTACGGCTCCGTCAAACAAATCCGTCAGGTATTGCAGAATTATCATGGCCGAGGAACCCCATAACCAGTGAATATTGTACTGAGTCATAAAGCCGAAAACGAGGACTCCTATGCACCAGAAAATAGTCATGGCGGTCAGGTGATAGGTTTCAATGGAGTGGGGGATCTTTGGAGTTCCCCATTTTACGAAGCGCTGTTCCCATTTGTGCAAATGGGACATGCCGACTTTCAGATGCCCCTGGAATTCTTCGATTTTATTCATATTCGTTTAGTTATTCATTATGAATTATAAACTTTTTTTCGGATATTTTCTTTTTTGGACAATTCGTCTAAGAATGTCTAATTTTTCCTTGACTTTAGACATGCCATCGGTAAAATGAACGGGCAATTTATGTTAGCAGCGGGGATGAGGTCCGATTCGCATCGGCCCAAAAACCTCCTTAACCTCTAAAAACAATGCCCGGAATTATCGGAAAAAAATTAGGAATGAGCCAAGTCATTCAAGACGATGGTCGCGTGATCCCAGTCACTTACGTTGTCTGCGAACCTAACGAGGTTGTGCAGATCAAAACGGAAAAGACAGACGGATATCCGGCGATAGTCCTAGGCTTTGATGCGTATAAGTCCCGTCAAGGCGAGACCAGGAACAAAAAGTTTAAAGTTATAAAGGAATTTCGTGTCGAAAATGCAGATGACTATAAGAAGGGGCAAAAGGTTTCCGTTGAAATTCTGAAGGAAGTTGAAACGGTAACGGTAATGGGGAATTCGAGGGGTAAGGGGTATCAGGGAGTGATGAAGCGGCATAACTTTGCCGGCGGCCCCGAAAGTCATGGATCCGTGTTCCACCGCGAACCCGGTTCAGTGGGGACCTGTGCCAAGCCAGGTCGTGTAAGGAAGGGGCGTAAGCTTCCAGGTCAGATGGGTAATGAGCAGATCACGCTTAAAAATCGTCCTTTGATCTCAGTCGTTGCCGATAAAAATGTTCTGGCCATCAAGGGTGCAGTTCCGGGGGCTAACAATTCCTATGTATATATTAAGTTTTAATTGAAAATTGAAGATCGATCTATACGTACAATCAGGAGAGAAGAAAGGAACAACAGAAGCATCCGACGCTATGTTTAAGGTTGTTGTTAACGATGAACTGATTCGTTTGTCCGTTATTCGCCAGTTGGCCAATAGGCGTCAGGCTAATGCTCATGTGAAGACTCGTGCCGAAGTGCGTGGCGGCGGAAAGAAACCCTGGAGGCAAAAAGGAACCGGTCGTGCAAGATTCGGTTCATCCCGCAATCCAGTATGGCGTGGCGGAGGTGTGGCTTTTGGCCCCCGAAACGTTCGCAATTTTTCACTTGATATGCCTAAAAAGGCACGGCGTTCAGCCCTTTTTTCCTGTCTTTCCCAGAAGGCGGCTGACAATAGAATTTTTGCCCTTGATACTTACAAAGCAGATACTCCTAAGACCGGGGATTTTTCCGCGATGGTTGAAAAACTTCCTGCCGGACGCAGTCTTCTGATTGTTCTTGACGCAAAGAATGAAATACTCGAAAAGTCCGCCAATAATCTTCCTAAAGTAAAAACGATTCTTGTGGATTATCTCAATCCCCACGACATTCTTACTTACGACAATATTATGTTTATGAAACCCGCCCTTAAGAAGGCTGAAGAAATTTTTCTTAAATAGTTATGCAACTGACCAATGTCCTTATAGCACCGGTAGTCACTGAGAAGAGCAGTAGTGCTCAGGCGAAGTCAAAGTACACGGTTCGTGTAAAGGCTAACGCGACTAAGGTCGAAATCGCAAAAGCGGTTAATAAGGCGTATGGCGTTGATGTTATATCTGTAAACATTATTCCAGTTCGTGAAAAAAAACGAGTGGTTGGACGCGGACGTGCAATAACCAAACGACCGGCATCAAAAAAAGCAATCATCACCATCAAAGCCAAGCAAAATATTGATTTTAATAAATTAAAGATCGCGAAGTAATGGCAATCAAGAAATATAAGCCTACAACAGCGGGACGAAGGGGCATGACTACGGTTGATTACAGCGGTCTTTCGAAAGCAAAGCGTCAAAAAGGCCTGATGACGACAATTTCCAAACATTCCGGTCGCAATAATCAGGGAAGAATCACTGTCCGGCACCGGGGCGGAGGTGTCAAAAGGCTCTATCGGCTGATTGACAACAAAAGGTTTGATAAGCTTGATGTGCCTGCCAAGGTTGAAAAGATTGAATACGATCCAAATCGCACCGCTTTTATTTCCCTTCTGATTTATGAAGATGGAGAAAGACGCTATATTCTGGCCCCCGATGGACTCAAGGTTGGCGAGAGGGTGATTTGCAGTAATAAGGCTAAAATTAAGCCTGGCAATCGGGTAAAAATCGGCAGTATACCTGTCGGTTTCAATATACATGATGTTGAAATTCAGCCTGGCAGAGGCGCTCAGATGGTCAAATCTGCCGGTTCCTCCGGTCAGGTGTCTTCTCAGGACGGTGAGCTTGCGCAGGTAACTTTGCCATCCGGTTCCATTCGCTACGTTTCCAAAGAATGTTTTGCAACTATCGGACAGGTTTCCAATATTGATCACAATAATGTAACTATTGGTAAGGCCGGCCGAATGAGAAAGATGGGCCGACGGCCACAGGTCTTGGGTAAATCTATGAATGCCACAGATCATCCTCATGGTGGTGGTGAAGGTCATACAGCTATCAGCCCCAAAATGCCAAAAACTCCCTGGGGAGCCCCTGCACTTGGCGTTAAAACAAGACGTCGAAAAAGGTATAGTGATCATCTTATTATTAAAGGACGACGAAAGAAGAAAAAATAATTTAATCGATAAGTCAGTATGAGCAGAAGTTTAAAGAAAGGCATCTACGTGGATCCAAAACTCCTGAAGAAGGTTCAGATGATGGAAGCCTCAGGCCAAAAAAGGGTTATCAAAACCTGGTCACGAGCTTGCACCATTGCTCCTGAATTCGTTGGCCATACATTTGGCGTCCACAACGGCAAGACTCACATTTCTGTTTATGTTACCGAAAATATGGTTGGTCATAAGCTTGGCGAATTTTCCCCCACTCGCAAATTTAAATCCCATGGCGGCAAGTTAGCTAAAACAGCCTCATAATGAAAGCACACTTAAGAAAAATTCGGATTTCCCCCAAAAAAGCCAATCTTGTGGCTGGGATTGTGCGTGGAAAAAAAGTAAATGATGCATTAGCCATTCTCAAATTTATGCCTAAAAAGGGTGCTGACATTCTGTATAAAGTTATTCATTCGGCTGCCTTAAACGCAAAAAATAATTTCAAACAGTCGATTGATGATCTTTTTATTACGCAAATTCTTGTAACCAAAGGGCCGACTTACAAACGTTCCATTCCTATTTCCCGCGGACGTGTTCACCCAATAGGAAAACGCACTTCTCATATTACGGTTGAAGTAGGTTTAGCTGATGGAAGCAAGCCCAAGGTTCCTGTAAAAGAAGAAAAGGTTGAAACGCCAAAGAAGAAGGAAGTAAAGAAGGAGACTTCAAAAAAGTCAGTCACTAAGAAAAAAACCGAGAAAAAACTGCCTGTAAAAAAGACCGGCAAAAAATCAAACAAGAAAGGTTAGTTTTTAATTTTCAATTTTGAATTAAGAAAATTATGGGTCAAAAAGTTAATCCCAAATCACTACGTATCGGTATTATTAACACCTGGCCATCCAAATGGTTTGCCGAAGGAAAGGACTATGCCAAAAAATTCCATGCCGATCTGGAACTGAAAAAATTTCTTTCTGATAAACTTAAAAGTGCTGGTGTCGTAAAGATTGAAATTGAACGCTCTGCCAAAAAAGTGGTTGCCAATATCAGCGCCGCCAAGCCCGGCCTGATTATTGGGCGACAAGGTGTGGCTATCGAAGATCTTCGTGATATGCTAACCCGCAAGTTCAATGAAAATATAGAGGTTAATATTCATGAGGTTGCTCAGCCTGACCTGGTTGCGGTCCTGATTGCCGAGGTAGTGGTTCAGCAGGTTGAAAAAAGAGTGGCATACCGCCGGGCCGTGAAAATGGGAATAAAAAAAGCAATGGATGCGGGCGCCAAAGGGGTGAAAATCCAGGTTGCGGGTCGCCTGAATGGTGTAGAAATTTCACGTAATGAGACATACAAGGAAGGCAATATTCCATTGCATACCATGCGCGCTGACATTGATTACGCACAAGTGCCTGCCAATACCAGTTACGGTGTTATTGGTGTTAAAGTATGGATTTACCGCGGACTGGTCTTTAAGTCTAAGGATACCGGCAAAGTTGAGAGGGAAGAAAAATATGAAGAAGACACCACTCACCGTGGGCGCGAAAAATCCAAATAATTTATTTTAACTGATGCTCCAACCTAAGAAGCAAAAATACAGGAAGTTACATCGGTCCAGGTCAGCCCTGAAAGGTTTGTCTAAAGGTGGTAACGCTGTCAGTTTTGGGTCAATTGGGCTTAAAGCTGTTACGGCCGGTGAGTTGACGTCCAGACAGATTGAAGCGGCCCGTCGTGCTATGACCCGTGCCATCAAGCGTGGCGGTAAGATCTGGATTCGCGTTTTTCCTCACACACCTATTACACGAAAGGCTTCCGAGGTGCCAATGGGTTCTGGTAAAGGGTCGGTAGAATTTTATGTGGCACGTGTAAAGCCTGGGAAAATCATCTTCGAAATGGACGGAATACCAGAGGCATTAGCTCGTGAGGCCCTTAAGCTGGCTGACTCAAAATTGGGTATTAAAACCAAGATTGTTCTAAAACATCATTAAGAATGTTATCAAACCAAGAACTCAAATCATTGACGAGAAAAGAATTACTTCAAGAGCTTGAAGGAGCTCGCGAATTGGCAATGAAGAAGCACATTACGGTTAAGACAAAGCACGAAAAAGATACCAGTGGCATCTCAAAGCAAAAGAAGTTCATTGCCCGCATTATGACTGCCCTGATGGAGCTTGACCTGGAGGAAGCGGTTGAGAAAGCCGGTAAAATCGATTAATAAGACAATTAAAAATTTTCTATGCGGACGAAAACAGGAACCATCACCAGTAATAAAATGGCCAAGACCCTTGTGGTCAAAGTCAACTCTTATAAAAATCATCCTAAATACAAGAAAAAGTACAGAGTTTCAAAGAAGTTTTATGCCCATGTAGAAGATGCTACTCAATTCAATATTGGTGATACGGTTACCATTACGGAAACAAAACCTGTGAGTAAATTGAAAAGGTGGAAAATAGTTGCCAATTCCTAAATCCCCTAATCCAAAAGATAATTATCAGTTAAAATGATCCAACCACAAACACTCCTGCATGTTGCCGACAACACTGGTGCCAAGAAAGTGATGTGCATAAAAGTACTGGGTGGCTCGAAAAGAAAATTCGCTGGGATCAGTGATCTTATTGTTGTTGCCGTAAAAAGCGCCGCTGTCAAAGGAGTGGTCAAAAGTCATACCGTTCAACGCGCCGTGGTTGTTCGCACAAAGAACAACATTCGCCGGAAAGATGGTTCTTACATTCGCTTTGACGATAATGCCGTCGTCATTGTCAATAATGATGGCATGCCTAAAGGCACCCGCGTGTTTGGCCCCGTTGCCCGTGAACTTCGGGCCCGTGGGTATCAGAAGATTATTTCTCAGGCACCTGAGGTTCTATAATTATTAATTACGAATTACAAATTACAAATTACGGGTTATGAAGATTAAAGTTAAAGATAAAGTATTGGTGACTGCCGGTAAGTACAAGGGTAAAACCGGCGTAGTGATGCGTGTTCTGGAAAAACAGGGCAAGGTTACTGTGGAAAAAGTCAATATCCGGACCCGTCATATTAAAAAGACTGCGACACACGCCGGCCAAAGGCTCCAGTATGAGGCACCTCTTGCGGTTTCGAATGTTAAGTTGATCTGTCCAAGCTGCAATAAGACGACGCGTGTTGGCTACAAAATGCCTGACAAAGGAAAGAAATACCGGATTTGTAAGAAATGCAGCGAGTCTGTTGAGCAGGCAAAATCCAAAGTCGAAAAAAAGAAATAATTTATAACATTTGAATTCTGACCATTAACTGATGACTTACTACGATACATTCAACACCGAGGTTATTCCCGCGCTCCAGAAGGAGCTTGGTATCAAGAACAGGATGGCGGTCCCGAGGATTTCCAAGGTGAAGCTGAATGTTGGAATTGGCACTTTGATCAAGAATACGAAGGATTATTCTGATGTGATTTCCAATGTGTCAAAGATCGCCGGGCAGAAACCGGTTGTTACCAAGGCCAAGATAGCTATTTCTAACTTTAAGCTCAGACAGGGGATGCCAACAGGTATTACCGTTACTCTTCGGGGAAAGAGAATGTACGAGTTTATCTATCGTTTGGTGAACATTGTTATTCCCCGAGTGCGTGATTTTCGTGGGCTCAATCCGAAGTCTTTTGATGGACAGGGTAATTATTCTATCGGTTTCAGGGAAGCCCTTGTTTTTCCCGAAATCAGTCCTGATGATGTACTGAATGTGCATGGTATTCAGGTGACGATTTCCACAACCGCCAAGAACGATGAGGAAGGACGCGCCATTCTTACTCAGATAGGATTTCCATTTAAAAAAATGAAGCAATAATTTTTAATTAATTTATTCAGATGGCTCGAACAGCACTGATCGTAAAAACGGCCCGACGACAAAGGAAGATGAAGAATAGTCTTGCTAATGGCAAGAAGCCGGCAAAGTGGGTGCGAACCTACAATCGCTGCAAACTTTGCGGACGGTCACGGGGGTATATTCGGTATTTTGAGATTTGTCGCATCTGTTTCCGCGAGCTGGCCTCTAAAGGAGAAATAATGGGAATCAAGAAATCAAGCTGGTAAAAGAAATGTTCAATTTTTAATTTTCAATTTTTAATTAGTTAGATATGGTCACTGATCCGATTGCAGATCTGCTCACAAGAATTCGGAATGCCGTGAAGGCAAAACACTCCAAAACAGTGGTAGCTTATTCCAAGCTAAAAGTTGCCATACTCGAAGTCCTTAAGCAGAATAAATACGTGGATGATTTCAAAATTATTAAGGTGGGGAATTTTGATCAGATCGAAATCAGCATGAATAATGCTCATACAGAATTGCACCTTAAGCGTGTCAGTAAGCCCGGACAAAGGATTTACATCAAAAAAGGCGACCTGAAGCCGGTTCTTAATGGTTATGGAATTGGTGTAATTTCCACTTCCCGTGGCATTATGACGACATTGGAAGCCCGCAAAAACGGTCTGGGAGGAGAGTTATTATGTGAAATCTGGTAAAGTCTTTTAATTTTTTGATTTTTGGAATTTTTAAATTTTTATAAATAATGTCTAGAATCGGTAAGCAAATCATTGTTATTCCTTCCGGTGTTGAGGTAACTCTTAATGGCGATCGCATTAAGGTCAAGGGGCCAAAAGGTGAACTTGAAATGGGCTTCAGCCCTTCAATCAGTGTCAGCAAAGATGACCATGGGATTCGTGTAAAACGAAGTTCAGATGAGCCAAGTGTGCGAGGCCTGCATGGGCTTACCCGTGCCCTTATTGCCAATATGATTAAAGGGGTTTCTTCCGGTTTTGAGAAGCGACTGGAAATTATTGGCGTGGGTTACAGAGCTCAGGTATCGGGAAAAAAATTAACTTTAAATCTTGGTTTTTCGCATCCGATTGAGCTTAATGTGCCCGAGGGGATTACGGCGGAAATGGATAAGGAGTCAAAGAATATCCTGATCATTTCCGGAATCGATAAACAGCTTGTTGGTCAGTTTGCAGCAAATGCCAGAAGCTTCAGACCGCCGGAACCTTACAAAGGCAAAGGTATTCGTTATGTCGATGAGTATGTCGCGCGAAAGGCCGGTAAATCTGCCGCTGGCGGCGCCAAATAATAATCCATATGGCTAATTTTTCTTAGAATGAAATTATCAAATTTACAGCTGCGGAAAAGAAGACAGGCAAGAATTCGAACCAAGGTTTCCGGTACGGCCGTTCGCCCCAGATTGTCGGTTTATCGTAGTATTCAGAGCATTTACGCTCAGTTGATTGATGATACCACAGGAATAGTACTTGCCTCCGCTTCGAATCTGAAATCAAAAAATGGCAATGGCATTGAAGCCGCCAAAAAAGTTGGCGCTGAAATTGCCAAAAAAGCCAAAGCTAAAAAGATTGAAACTTGTGTTTTCGATCGTTCAGGTTACCTTTATCACGGACGTGTAAAGGCTTTGGCGGAAGCGGCCCGTGAAGGAGGTTTAAAATTTTAAATTTTAGATTTTTGATTTACTAATAAATTATGGCTAAAAAGAACTCAAGAAAAGCAGAGGCGTATGTCAAAGAACAGAAAGAATTTGAAGAGGAAGTGCTTCAGATAGATCGTGTAACCCGCGTGGTCAAAGGGGGGCGTCGTTTGCGTTTTCGTGTAACGGTGGCTATCGGCGATAAAAAGGGTCGTGTTGGCGTGGGCGTCGGTAAGGCTTCCGAAGTGGTCACAGGTATACACAAAGCCGTTTCTAAGGCTAAGGCCAGCCTTATTAAAGTGCCAATTACTAAAGACGATACCATTCCTCATGCTGTTCGGGTAAAATACAAGGCGGCCGAGATGCTGATTATGCCTGCTTCTCCGGGTACCGGTGTGATTGCCGGTGGCAGTCTTCGAAAGGTACTGCATTTAGCCGGTGTAAAAAATGTTCTCAGTAAAAATATCGGCTCAAGAAATTCGCTTGTTACCGCTCAGGCTTCGATCAGAGCGCTTAAAAAACTGCGGCCCGTCAAAGGATCTCAGGTAAAAAAGCCTGAAGAAAGCAAGAAAGAAGTAATCGGGGAAAAAGCAGAAAACCAACAAGACGAAAAGAAAACTCCGCCAAAGGAAAAAACCAGTAAGACTACTAAGAAGAACTGACTATGAAGTTAAATGAAATGAAACCAAAGGCGGGTTCCGTCAAAAGAAGGAAGCGGCTTGGACGCGGCAACGCTTCCGGACACGGTACTTTTTCCGGGCGTGGCTGTAAAGGGCAAGGTCAAAGAAAAAGCGGTAATGTCCGGCCTGGTTTTGAAGGTGGCCAGACCCCCTTAATCAACAGGCTGCCCAAACTTCGCGGCTTCAAAAACCCTGTCAGAATCGATTTTCAAATCGTTAATGTGGGCAATCTAAATGATTTTAAGGATGGGGAAGAGGTTAATATTCAAACTCTTCTAGCGAAGGGGCTTGTTTCCAGGAAAGATGTTCCCGTAAAGGCACTTGGAAACGGAAAACTCACCAGTAAAATTGTGCTTAAAGTACAAAAAGCTTCCAAGACGGCAAAAGCCAAAATAGTTGCCGCCGGTGGTAAAATTCTTTAAATAACATTTTCAATTTGTTTAAGTATCTACATCAAATCTGGCAATCCAGGACTTTAAGAAAAAAGATTCTCTTCACTCTGTTTATCTTGATTGTTTTCAGATTGGCAGCTCATATTACGGTACCGGGGGTTAATTTTGATGCTCTGAGTAATATCTTTCAGCAGAACGATCTACTCGGTGTCTTTTCAGCTTTGACAGGTGGTTCCATGGAAAATTTTTCGATTGTACTCATGGGACTTTCACCCTACATTAATGCTTCAATTATAATGCAGTTGATGACTGTGGTTATTCCTAAACTGGAAGCGCTATCCAAAGAAGGAATGGAAGGGCGGCGAAAAATCAATCATTACACTCGTATACTCACGATTCCTTTTGCTTTGCTCCAGTCTTACGGCATGATAATTCTTTTGAACCAGAGTTCTCAGGGGTCTGGGGCGCCGCTTATTTCCAGTGTTACGGATCCTGCTATAGTCATTCCTATCATGATCATTGTTACAGCCGGTACACTTTTTCTTATGTGGCTGGGTGAACTGATTACCGAAAGCGGAATCGGAAATGGAATCAGTATTTTGATTTTTGCCAGTATTATTTCGGGTATGCCTACGGTTGTCGGCCGGATGCTTGGCATCGCTCAGGGTGGTGATACCACCAAGTTGAGCTACTTTCTGGTTTTCATGGTACTCACCATTCTTATGCTTATGTTTGTGGTGCTCATTACCGAGGGGCAGCGCAATATTCCTATTACATACGCCACGCGTGCCACAGGCGGTAAAAGCGAAAAAGCAGGTTTACCCATTCGTGTAAATCAGGCAGGCATGATTCCGATTATCTTCGCGATATCCATGATGACCTTCCCATCAGTGGTGGCTCAGTTTTTCCAGGCGTCGACTTCACCCAGATTGCAGGGGGTTGCTGATTTTATTCTGAAGTACTTCAACGCGACCAATCCGACTTACTTTTATATGTTTGTTTACTTCCTCCTGATCATCGCCTTTTCGTATTTTTATGTTAGTGTCACTTTTAATCCAGAGCAGGTTGCCGAAAATATTCAAAAGCGGGGCGGGTTTATTCCAGGTATTCGTCCCGGTTCTCAAACGGCTGACTTTCTGGCTAAAGTGTCCAGCCACCTTAATCTTTTCGGTGGAACTTTTCTCGCGATTGTGGCGGTTATTCCTATCTTGTTTACGAAGTACACGACTCTTTCTTCCAGCGATCTTATCATATCAGGCTCGGGGTTGATTATCGTGGTCGGGGTTGTCCTTGAAATTATCCGTCAGATCGATGCACAGCTCGTAATGCACGATTACGACAAACTCTACTAAGCGTATGGACATCATATTGTTTGGAATGCAGGGGTCCGGAAAGGGAACTCAAGGCAAGATTTTGGCGGAACGGTACGGGCTGAAAGTTTTTGATATGGGGAACGCGTTACGCTCTATGATTGCTTCGGGGAGTGAGCTGGGCAACAAAATCAAAGATACGGTGGAAAGCGGCAATCTGGTAAGTGACGATATCATTTTGGAGGTTGTGGAAAAGTTTCTGGAAGGTGAGGCGAAGGGGCAGAATGTGCTTTTTGACGGAATTCCCAGAACCATGATTCAGTCCGAAAAACTCCTGGCTTTACTCAGTTCTCACGAACGGGACGCATTTGCTCTCGATATTAAGATCTCTGAACGTGAAGCGATTGAAAGACTTACTAAAAGACGAATGTGTGTGAATTGTAAAGAGATTTACCCGGCTTTTTATAAAGGTGACTCATGCAGTGAGTGTCGCGGAGATCTGATCACCAGAAGTGATGACAGTAACCTGGACAGTATCAACCAGCGGCTTCATAATTTTGCGGTAGAAACTAAGCCGGTGATTGAGGATTTTTATAAGAGAGACCGTTTGATTGAGGTGGATGGTGAACAGGCCATTCCGGATGTAACGGAAGAAATGATTGATAAGGCAGGTTATCTTTTTTCTTAGGAAGGGTTCCCATTGTCGTTATACTTTGGGGCTAAATTTTTACGCATTGAGCAAAATCATAATTAAAACCCCAGAGGAGATAGAGTTTATGCGTCATGCCGGCGAGGTTTTAACAAAGACACTCGATTTACTGGCAAAATCAGTCAGAATTGGCGTTTCGACAAAGGAGCTTGATGAGATTGCAGAAAAATTTATTTGCAGTCATGAAGGCTGTACTCCCGGTTTTAAGGGGTATCGTGGTTTTCAGGGGTCAATCTGCACTTCCATAAATGAAGAAGCGGTTCATGGTATACCCTCTTCTGACCGAATTCTGCGGAATAGCGATATCGTGGGGATTGATTGCGGCGTTTGTTACAAAGGGCTTCATACTGATGCCTGCAGAACATTTATCGTCGGTGATGCGCCTTACGAAGTTAAACAATTTGTCAAAACAACCAAGGAGGCTCTGCGACAGGCAGTGAAGCAGGTACGTCCGGGCGGACGGATCGGAGATATTTCAGAAACCATCCAAAGCACACTGGAGCGTTTTGGCTACACGCCTGTGATTGAGTGTACAGGGCATGGGGTAGGTCACGATCTTCATGAGGCACCCGAAATTCTGAACGCTGGAAAAAAGGGAACTGGTCCTGTCATGAAACCTGGTATGGCCCTGGCCATTGAGCCTATTTCCTCTATGGGGTTTGGAGATATCAGGAAGGCCAAAGATCAATGGACTCTTTGTATCGCTGACGGAAGCCTTTCCGCTCATTTTGAAGAAACAGTACTGGTAACTGAAAATGGCTGTGAAGTTCTAGCAAAATAAAATATAATATTGTTTTGTCTATACAAAATATAAATTCCCTGAAATTTACTTGATATCGCTGTCCTGATTATGTAAACTCTTACCGCTTGTGATAAAGTAAATCATTTTATTTATGGCCAAGGAAGTCATCGAGGTAGAAGGAAGGGTGATTGAAGCCCTTTCTAACGCGAATTTCAAGGTTGAGCTGATCGGTGAAAATTACAAAGGCCATACAATTACCGCGCACATTTCCGGTAAGATCCGAATGAATTACATCCGAATTCTGCCCGGAGATGTCGTGATTGTTGAAATGACTCCGTACGATCTTACAAAAGGGCGCATCATCTACAGACAGCCTACCGTTAAAAAAGATCAATAGTTTTTTCCATCAATATTTCCGACCCTATGAAAGTCAGAACATCCGTCAAGAAAATATGCGAATACTGCAGAGTAATCAAGCGAAAAGGGGTCGTTCGGGTAATCTGCCCCCGGTCTAAAAAACATAAACAAAGACAAGGATGAATTTCCTCAGGGGAATTAATTCTAAATTTGAAATTCTAAATTATTTTTATGGCCAGAATAGCCGGAGTTAATCTGCCAAAGGGAAAACGTATTGAAGTTGCTCTTACATATATTTACGGAATCGGAAGGAGCGCAAGCAGAAAAATTTTAGCGGAACTTAAAATTAACCTGGACACTAAGGTCGAGGATCTTAAGCCTGAACAGGAGCAGAAAATTCGTGAAGCTATCGGAAAATTAGCCACGGAAGGGGACCTTCGCAGACAAGTGGGTGACAATATCAAGCGATTACAAGAGATCGGCACCTATCGTGGTTTTCGTCATCGCAGGCATCTGCCTGTCCGGGGACAGCGTACCAAAACCAATGCCCGTACAAAACGCGGAAAAAGAAAAACCATGGGCAGTGGTAAAACCAAAGTAGAAAAGAAGTAATTTAGGTTAATTTACAATCATTATTATGGCTGATGAAGTCGTGAAAAAGAGTTCAAAAAAGGTCAGGAAGAGCATCCCTGAGGCTAATGTTTATGTGACAGCTTCATATAACAACACGCTTATGTCCCTGACGGATCCGGAAGGTAATGTTCTGGCTCAATCCAGCTCCGGTGCCAGTGGGTTCAAGGGGTCACGCAAATCAACACCTTACGCGGCTACCGTAACCGCGGAGAAATTGATAGAAAAGGTTGCCCCTTATGGAGTTACCAAAGTAAGAGTATTTATCAAGGGGGTAGGGACGGGGCGCGAGCAGGCTGTTCGCGGGCTTCAGGCAGCCGGCCTTGAGCTATTGGCCATTTTCGACACCACCCCCAAACCTCACAACGGTTGTCGAAGAAAGAAAGGCCGACGTGTGTAAGACAGTAATTATTAATCATTAATCATTAATCAGCAGTGAGATATACCGGACCTAAAGCAAAATTATGTCGACGATTGGGGGTTAACCTCTTTGGTACCGAGAAATACACCAAGATTCTCAGGAACAGACAAAGTAAGCCTGGCGTTCATGGCGGAAAGTTTTCCAAAAAGAGTGAATATGGTCGTCAGCTTGAAGAAAAGCAAAAAGCCCGTTATTTGTTTGGCGTTTCAGAGAAGCAGACAGCCGGTTATATGAAGAAAGCTATTTCTCAGCCTGGCGACACCGGTCAGAACTTTTTGCGCCTTTTTGAACGAAGGCTTGATAATATCATCTACGTTTCGCAATTGGCTGTCACCCGACCTCAAGCCCGTCAGATGGTGACTCATGGTCATTTTAAACTTAATGGGCGTCGTGTGGATATTCCATCGATTCTTGTCCGCCCCGGGGACAAAATTGAGATGGTGGAGAAATTCAAGAAATCCCCACTTTACGCAGGCTTGGATAAACTTAAAGACTATTCTCCGAAATGGCTTAAGGTTGATTTGGACAAACTGTCTCTGGAAGTACTGGCGCTTCCTGAGCAAGACGATTTAGAAAAGAGCATTGATAGCCAGCTCATTGTGGAGTTCTACTCCCGCTAATTTTTTAATCATAATGCTATGCATATTATCCAAGAAGAGATCGGTTTGCCAAAGATAAGAACCGAATCCAGTGATAAGAATCGCGCAGTTTTCAGCATTAGCCCCCTTCCATCCGGGTATGGAATGACGTTGGGCAATGCGTTTCGTCGGGTACTTCTTTCATCTTTGCCAGGTGCGGCTATTACCGGGGTAAAAATTGAAGGAGTATCTCATGAATATTCTACTATTTCCGGCGTGCAGGATAGCGTTCTTGATATTCTTCTCAATTTTAAACTTGTCCGGATTAAAAAACATTCAAAGAATCCTGAGACCATTAAACTCTCTGTCAGCAAGGAAGGTCCTGTGACCGCCAAGAATATCGAGCATTCGAGTGATATTGATATTCTGAATCCTAACCAGATTATCACTCATATCACTAAAAAAGGTGTGAAGCTGAATATTGAAATGGTGGTAGAAAAAGGTGTTGGGTATGTTCCCGCTTCGCTTCGCAAGAAAGACAAGAAAGACATCGGCCTGATTCAGATCGATGCTATTTATTCTCCGGTAATCAAAGTCCGGTACGACGTCACAAGCGCCCGTGTTGGGAAGATGACCAACCTGGACAACCTTATGATTGAACTGGAAACCAATGGTTCGATCACTCCTGAAGACGCTCTGAGGTTTGCCTCCAGTGTGCTTAAATCTTATTTTGATCTCTTTTTGGTCAGCGGAGATGATGTGGAGCCTGATTTCCGCTCCGATATTAGTACGGTAAAGGAAAAGGAAGTGGAGGAACAAGAGGAGGAGTCTAAAAAAGAAACTTACACGCCAATTGAAATTCTGAATTTTTCTCCGCGTACGCTGAATGCGCTCATTAACGGAGGTATCGGATCCATTGAACAACTTGTCAAATGCACGCCGAGCAAACTTGCTAACTTCCGGGGGTTTGGCAAGAAGGCCATGACCGAAGTTGCCGATGCGCTGGCAACACGTGGCCTGAGCATTCAGGACGATGGAGGTGACACTGAATTATCTTAAATATAATTAAAACTATTCGCCGGACTTACTACTACTTCAAGCTATTATGAGACACAGAGTTAAATCAAAAAGGCTGAACAGAGATGAGGCTCATCTGGATTCAATGGCCAGAAATCTGGCCACCAGTATTATCCTTTACGAAAAGGTAAAAACCACTCAAAGCAAGGCTAAATTTATAAAACCGGTAGTTGAAAAACTCATCAGCAAGGCAAAAGGTCAGTCTGTCCCTTTGGCTACCCGCACTCTGAATGCTTATTTGTCAGATAAAAATGCCACCAAAAAGCTAGTCCGTGAAATCCTTGATCGTTACAAAGACAGAAATTCCGGTTTTCTAAGAATTACCCCTCTTGGATACAGGGCCGGTGACGCGGCTCGAATGGTTCAAATTGAATTGGTATAACCGAAAGCTCCTAATATTATGACTCAAAAGACATTTACCCCTAAATCACCGGCCAAAGCTGACAGAAAATGGTATCTGGTGGATGCTGCCGATAAAGTGGTCGGACGTCTGGCTACTGAAATTGCCGTGATCCTGCGCGGTAAGAATAAAGCTAATTTTACTCATCATCTGGACATGGGTGATTACGTGGTAATCATCAATTGCGAAAAGGTCCGTTTGACCGGCAGTAAGGAATCCCAAAAGGAATATATCCATCATACGGGCTACCTTGGGCACTTGCGTCGCAAGCCATTTGCTACGGTGAAAGAGAAAAATCCAAAAAGAATTTTGACTGAGGCTGTGGCGGGCATGGTTCCAAGCAACAGACTGAAGAAATTTGTGATGGCCAAACTGTACGTTTACGCCGGTGCCGAGCATCCTCATGCCGGCCAGAATCCTATTACTCTTAACATATAATCTCACTCATGGCTGAAGACAAGACTGTGAAATCTTCCGACGAAAAGGAACTGGTGAAACGGGACGGGCATTACTTTTATGCCAATGGAAAACGCAAGACTTCCGTGGCCCGAATTCGTTTGTATGAAAATGGCAAAGGGGAAATTATTGTAAATGACAAGCCAATCAACGAATATTTTTTCGGAGAGCTTATTGTAAGTGTGAAGGCTCCGCTCAAAATTGCCAATGCCCTGAAGTTATTTGATATTACTGCTTTTGTGGAGGGAGGTGGTGTCAGCTCCCAGGCGGATGCCGTTCGTCATGGGATTTCCAAGGCTTTGCTCGAATATGATCCGGAGCTTCGTTCTCAGCTCAAGAAAGCCGGCTTCCTTACCCGAGACTCAAGAACAAAAGAAAGGAAGAAACCAGGTCTTAAAAGAGCACGCAGAGCGCCGCAATGGGCTAAGCGTTAAATTACCTGCTCTTTCAAATGCAGGGCATTGTACTGGGTCATTCTCTATTCAGCATTGACAAAATAAAGTCTGATGCTGGATGGGATAGGATTCTCCCGGTACAGTTTTTAGGAATAAGAAAGAGGCAGAAAAATGACAGAGAGAAATGAATTGGAGCAAGCGTGTCACCTGGTGCGCCAGGTGGGTCTGGGTAACGTTCTCGCAGAGCTGGCACCCAGAAGAAAAAGCCCGAAAGAGCTTACCGTTGAGGAGGCGGTGCAAAAGATAGCCGAGGTCAGGGGTCAGGGGCAAACTGTCGCCTTCGCGTCGGGCTGTTTCGACATCCTGCACATCGGCCATGTCCTCTTTTTTGGGGGCTGTAAGAAGGAGGTTGGCCTGCTTTTTGTGGGGGTCGACTCCAACAAGAATGTTGGCGGAGCCAAGGGCTCCGATCACCCGATGTTCGATGAGACTGAGCGACTCCTGGTGGTCGCGTCGTTGGAGGTGGTGGACTTTGTGATGCTGTTCGACGGCTCATGCGCCACGCTTCTTGAGAAGCTCAGGCCGGACTTCTACTGCTTCAGCCCCTTCGATCCGAAGTACGAAGTGAAGGCGAAGGACGCTATGAGGGCCGGGGCTCAGGTGAAGGAGGCAGGCTATTCCCTGAAGGCCTGGTCAAGCTCACGAACTGCCGGCGTTATCCGGCACTCCTTCCTTTTTCCCGGCGATTGGGAGAATGGCCTTCCGTGAATGGGGGAGTCCTTTTTTAAAAGACCAATGGTTTCGTTTGCGCGTGAGTGCATGGAGCCACTGGTCTTTTTTCTGGTTACAAGTACTCTGTGCTACAATCTGGGCATGCAAAATGAGGAACGTAAATTGCAGAAGAATGTTTTTATGCTTGGCTTGACCAGCTTTTTTACTGATCTGAGTTCGGAAATGATTTTTCCTGTACTGCCCATTTTTCTGACCTCGGTACTGGGGGCTAACATGGCGGTGATCGGATTGATTGAGGGGGTGGCGGAAAGCGCCGCGACCATTTTAAAGCTTGTTTCGGGCTGGATTTCGGATAAGTTCGGTAAAAAGAAGCCCCTCATTGTGATGGGCTACTCTTTTTCTGCTGTTACAAAGCCCCTGCTTGCCCTCACAACCCATTGGTGGCAGGTCTTAGTCATTAGGATTGCCGACAGAGTCGGCAAGGGTATAAGAACAGCTCCCCGTGACTCCCTGATCGCCGCCTCGGTTCCTCAGAAAAAGATGGGTGCCAAGTTTGGCCTGCACCGTGCCATGGATACAGCCGGAGCGGTGGTGGGAACCTTAGTTTCTTTTCTTATTCTGCAGAGGTATCTGGGTGACGCGTTTAAGATCATCTTTTTGCTCTCGGCTATTCCGGGCGTGATTGCGGTCAGTGTGCTGGTCTTTGGAGTGAAGGATGCTCCTAAGAAAACGGAAAGCGGGAAGCTCAGTTTTAATTTCAGTGCCTGCGATCCGGCTCTCAAGCGATTCCTTTGGGCCATTGCCTTTTTCAATCTGGCTAATTTCAGTTATGCTTTCTTTATTTTAAGAGCTAATGACATCGGTCTGGCTGTTTATCTTATTCCCCTCGTCTATCTGGTCTATAATATTGTTTACGCGGCCTTATCGATTCCAATTGGCCGGCTGTCGGATCGGATTGGAAGAAAGATGATTCTTGTGGCGGGTATTCTGCTTTTCGGACTCACTTCACTGGGCTTTGGTTTTGTGGCCAACACTCTTACTATTTGGGGGCTCTTTGCTTTGTACGGCCTGTTTATGGCGGTGACCGATGGGGTGTCCAGGGCTTACGTTTCGGATCTTACGGCCACGAATAAGCGCGGACTCGCTTTAGGAACTTATCACGCTATTGTCGGTATTACTGTGCTTCCGGCAAACTTTATCGGCGGCGTTTTGTGGCATTCTATCAATGTGCAGGCCCCCTTTATATACGCGGCAGTTTTGTCGGCTGTGTCAGCTTTATTGCTGATTTTTTATGTGAAGGGAGCTCGTTAGCTCAGAGGTTTACAGGTTCAGTAACCGGTTCTGGTGGTAACATATTCAGGCTGCTCCAGCTGTTTCCGTAATTATTCCCCGGACTCCATATTATGAAGTCATTGGCGCCGGCATCGTAGGTTCCGCGGACTTGCTCCTCCACAAACCAGGGGCCGAAGTTCGGAATTCTTAGCGGGAAGCCCTGAACCCAGGTGCGGATTTCGGCGTTGCCGTCTGCGGCGGTTCTGAATTTGGAAATCGCGTCATAAATAAAAGTGTAGGGATCTCCGTAAGGGTTCTTAAAGCCGTTGTAGCCGGGGCTGATGTGCGAAGGGTAGGTCATCGGGTAGATCACGTCCACTGTTTTGGCGATTTCGGGAATATATTGTCCGACCAGATCCCAGTCGACCTTGCCATAAATGGTTGCTCCGAATACATCCACTCCCAGCTTAATACCGAATTCGTCGGTTACCTTTTTTGCCTCTTTAAGGAAGTTGTTGATTACTTCCCAACGTTCCATTGTCGTTTCGTCGTAGTGGTAATCTTCATAATAATGATATCCATCCGGGAAGCGAATGTAGTCATACTGAATTTCGTCAAAACCCAGTCTGGCTACCTCGCGTGTGATGATCAGGTTATAGTTCTGAACTTCCGGGTTTGAGGGGTCGAGCCAGCGAGCGTCAAACAAGCCACCGCCTTTGTACTTAATTCTCCATTCTGGTTTTCTGGTACCGGCATAAGGGTCGTTAAAGACCACTTGTCTGGCGATCACATAAATATCTTTCCGATGGAGTTCTTTAATTAGGGATTTGAGCTTATCCAGTTTGGTACTACCCGGATTGATACTGGTTAAATAGGCGCTTTCGGGAATAAAAGCTAGCTGTCCGCCGCTCAATTCAATATCCATCACGACGGCATTTCCGCCTGATGCGATCAAGGCATCGATAATAGTGGGGAAGTTTTTGGAGGCGGCCGTTTCGGCGGTGATATATATTCCCCGTAGGCTGTCATGCTCCACCTTTTTTTCTTCAAACAGAACCTTTTTGATTTCTTCGCTAAGTTCACTGGCGGACAAAAAAGCCGGCTTTGTATAGAGTTCAATTGTGTCCACCGCCTGTACTTCCCGTATAGCCTTTTCCATCCAGATTCTTTTTTGCTCACTGAATTCGGGGGTGGAACAAAAGATGATCCATATTATGCCTACAAGTGCCAGTAGTGCAAAAATAAGACTTAAACGACAGCATTTCTTCCATGTTTTTTTAGAGACTGACATTTTCGAGATGGGTTATTTTGGGTTCTTTAAGCAGTTCAAGAGCCAGAATATCAATTCTCCACAGCATGTCCGCTCTCCTGTTTTCGTTCAGCCAGAAAAGGGCGGTTTTTTCGATTTTTCTGAGCTTTCTTAAGTCCACAGCCTCCTCAGGTCTGCCATAGGTACCTGTTTTTCTGGTTTTAACTTCAATAAAAACAATCTCATCTTTTTTGGGGCTCCTGGCAATCAGATCGATTTCCCCTGTTTTCTTCCGGTAATTGCGCTCCAGTATCTCGTATCCTTTTTCCGACAAATAGCTCTCAATCATTTGCTCCCCCTGCTGGCCCAGGTTCTTGTTGTGCACTTAAGTAAAAAGAGTTAGGGTAAACGCCGCGCCTATAGGAATAAGCAGGTTGTCGTCAATTTCAAAACCAAAAATGCGAATGGCGGGAATTTCCAGAAACATACCCACAGAACAAGCCGCTATCACCGCGTAAATGTTTGGTAAAAAATAGTATGCGAAAGGAATCGAAATCAGAATGCCCGCCAGATTTCCCTCAATGTTCTTGTTGGGATTGAGCTTGGTATTGATCTTCCCATAATGCCGGCCAACGATGTTGGAAACAGCATCTCCCACGCTTAAAATCAATATGCCCGCGTAGGCGATATTTCTTTCAAAAAGCACCAGGGTTAAGTAAGATCCAATGGTGAAGAATAAAACGCCCCTTCCGGGAAACTTTTCGAGGTGATGATCCCTTTCAAATAAACTGAGGAGTCTTCTGACAAGCGATAGCTTTTCTTTTTTTACCATCAGTGAGGTAATAATGCCGCCAATAATCATTCCCAGAAGGATTTTATTGTCGATAATATTGTGGTGATACAAAAAAAGCAAAGCAAAACCATAAAATATATGAAGGAGCTGTCGACGAAATTCCAGTTTATGCATACTCATGTTTCCTTTTGCTGAATTGATGTGAAAGCGTGCTTATGGTACCTTAGAATAGCTATTTTTTCTAGTAATTATGATCATAAAAAGAGAGGATCTGGAGGGTCAGGAACTGGAGCTTTTGGCCCCCTACTCGGTCAGAAGTGCCGAAAGCAAGGGCAGGTCGTATTCAGAAAAAGAAGATCCCTATCGCACTTGTTTTCAGCGTGATCGGGATCGGATTATTCATTGCAAGGCCTTTCGCCGGCTCAACGGAAAAACCCAGGTTTTTATTGCCGGATACGGGGATCATTACAGGTCGCGCCTTACCCATAGCATGGAAGTCGCTCAGTTTGGACGGGATGTCGCTCGTATGCTCAATTTAAATCAGGATCTGGCTGAGGCCATTGGACTGGCCCATGACCTGGGTCACACCCCTTTTGGTCATGCCGGACAGGAAGCTCTGAATGAAGTGATGGAAACTTTTGGGACCCATTTTGAGCACAATGAACAGAGTTTTAGGGTGGTGCACGAACTGGAACGTAAAAGCGATAAGTATAAGGGGCTTAACTTAAGCTTTGAAGTGCTGGACGGCTTACTTAAACACCGTACTCGTTATGACCGACCTGCCGCTTTTGATCATTTAATGCCGTCTTTGGAGGCGCAGATAGTGAATATTGCCGATGAAATCGCCTACCAAAGCCATGATATCGACGACGGTCTCCGTTCAGGTATTTTGAGCGATAAGGTTCTTATGAAACTGGAAATATGCAAACGCGCCACCGCCGAAAAACGGCTTTCAGGCGATTCTAAAATACGTCAGCATCAAATAGTCACCAGTATCATGGCCCTTTTGGTTAACGATTTGGCTGGCAATACAAATCGGAAGCTAAAAAAACTCGGTATCCGGACGGTTGCAGATATTTACGCGCATGACGGTCAGGTCGCTTTGTTTTCGGATGAGGTTAATCACATGGCTGTACAGCTCAAAGATTATCTTTTTAACCATTTTTACAACGCAAGAGAGGTGATGAAGTATAACGAAGAGGGAAAGAATGTCATCACTGGTCTTTTTCGTACTCTTTATGAGAATCCTGAGAAACTTCCGGAAAAATATCAGGCTCAGCTTGAAAATGAAGAAAGATATGTGGTGATAAAAGACTATGTGGCCGGCATGACTGATAGTTTTGCCATGGATTTGTATAACAAATTAGTGAAATAAATATGAATTGTCCTAAATGCAAAGCGGCGGAAACCAAAGTGGTGGATTCCCGTGTGACTGAAAACGGCCGGGTTATCCGCCGACGGCGCGAATGTGAGAAATGCGAGAGCCGATTCACCACTTTTGAACGCGCGGCTATGGGAAATTTAATGGTCAAAAAGAAAGACGGCACTTACGAGATCTACAACAGGAACAAACTTGAACAGGGTATCTGGATTGCCTGCGGAAAACGGCCGGTCACCAAAGCCCAGATTGACGAAATGATCAATGACCTGGAGGACAAGTGGGCTTCTAACAAAGAGACTGTGGCCAGCCAGACAATCGGCAACGACGTTATGGAAGCCCTGAAAAAACTGGATCACATCGCCTACATACGTTTTGCCAGCGTGTACCGAAGCTTCAAAGACGTGGATGAGTTTAAGGAGGAGCTTAACAAATTGCTTTCATAGTGAGTTTATGACTGATATCAAAGTACAGGTTTTGGGCTTGGGCTGTGCCAAATGCAAAAGTTTGTATGAATTAGTTAAGGGCGTGGCCTCAAAGTTTGATCCATCCATTGAGGTGGAATACGTTACCGACATTACCCGGATCGCGGAGTTGGGTGTAATGAGCACACCTGTTTTTGCCGTGAACGGGCAGGTAGTTACTGCGGGCAGAATACCAAAGGAAAATGAGATTCATGATGCTCTTAATTCACTCTGATATGAATTTTATTCATAATCTTGGACCGGCGGCGGAATTCTTTATTTATGATTCAATAAAGATTTTTATCCTGCTCATTATTCTGACGCATTTGATGAGCCTGTTACGTTTTTATCTTCCGATTGAAAAAGTCCGGGATTTTTTAGCGAAACATAATTTTTACGTACTGGATTATTTACTGGCTACGATTTTTGGTGCCATTACACCCTTTTGTTCATGCTCTTCCATCCCACTGTTTATTGGATTCCTCGAAGTTGGTATCCCGTTGGGTGTCACTTTTGCCTTTCTTATTACTTCTCCATTGGTTAATGAAGTGGCCATTGCCTTGCTTATTGGTATCTTTGGATGGAAAGTGACGGCTTTATACATTCTGGCAGGAATTCTGATTGGAGTACTTGGGGGGGTTATTTTGGGAAGGCTGAAAATGGAAAAGTATGTCGAAGAGTTTGTCTGGAAGATCAAATCAGACAAAATTAAAAAAGCCGAAAAGCAAAAAATGTCTTTTAAAAAAGAAATGCTTTTAGTTTCGAGTGAAGCTTTTGCCATTACCCGTAAAGTTGCTCTGTACGTGCTTCTTGGAGTGGCTTTAGGGGCGCTGATACACGGTTATGTTCCGGAAGAATTTTTTGAAAAATACTTCGATGGGGCGGGTATATTCGGCGTGCCGATTGCTGTTATTTTAGGTGTCCCGGTGTATGCCAATGCCAGCGGTGTAATTCCTATTATCCAATCTCTTGTTGAAAAAGGGATTCCGCTTGGAACTGCCCTGGCTTTTATGATGGCTATTGTCGGGTTGTCATTGCCGGAAGCTCTGATATTGAAAAAGGTATTGAAGTGGCCGCTTTTGGGTACCTTCTTTGGGGTTGTCGTACTTGGAATGATCACAATTGGTTACCTGTTTAACCTGTTGCCAAAGTAACCTGTTGCCGCGATATGTTAGAAAATGCTGATCACCTTATTATCTTCATCAATATTAATATCAAAAGCGGCCACTTCAACGCAATTTATACGTCGCTTTTCACGAAAAAACGTGGATTTATTGAAGCAAACTTCGGTTTCAGCTCACCTTCACCCTCAATAAATTCAAGGCAAAAGCGTCAATGGTGTAAAATAATCCCACGATGAAAAAAGATTTAATAAAATTTCTGAAAGAACTTCGGGCTTATGGCGTTAAAAATAACATTCCGAACGTTACCGAAGAAGTAGGGCGATTCCTGAACATGCTCATTCGTATAAAAAATTCTAAAATGATTCTCGAAATCGGATGTGCCAACGGTTATTCCACCCTCTGGATGGCCGAGGCGGCTAAGGCTGTAGGCGCCCGGGTGCATACTATTGATTTCAGTAGGCCGTCACTGGCTCAGGCAAAAGATAATGTGGCTATAGCGGGGTTTTCGGATACGGTTGAGTTTTATCTGGATGACGCGCTCAGGCTGATCCCAAAAATGGACAGGAAACTGCTGTTCGACTTTGTTTTTGTGGATGGTGAAAAAGCTTCTTATCTGGACTTCTGAAAGGCCATCGAGAGTCGTCTGCATAGTGGGGCGGTCGTGGTTTTTGATGACATGATGGCCTTTCCCCATAAAACAAAGTCCTTTTATGACTTTATTCAGTCGGCGGAGGGCGTTGAACAATTACTGATTCCCATTGACCAGAATGATGGTATTCTTATGGTGATTAAGCACTAAAATGATTCGTCGTTTTTTTATAATTATTGGTTTTCTTATTTTAGTGATCTATCTGGCAGGCTTCCGGACGGACGGCCGTTTTTTAAAAATTGTAACTGGTCAGGTGACGCACAAACTCATGGTTGAAGTGGCCAGGGCGATTGAAGAAAAACAGCTTGGCCTGATGGGAAGGGAAGAACTCCCCGATGGCACGGGAATGCTTTTTGTCTATGACGAGGAAGAGAAACCGAATCCGATTATCTGGATGAAAGGCATGCTGATTCCGCTCGATATCGTTTTTATCGGAAAGGATTTGAAAATTAATTATATCGAAGAAAACGTGCAGCCTTGCTTTGCCAAATACGACAGGCAATGCAATCTTTATGGATCAGCGGTGCCTTCAGCTTACGTACTGGAATTGCCCGCCGGGTTTACCGCTAGGTTTGGGGTTAATCCGGCTGATAAGATCATACTGCCATCAGGAATCCAGTGATTCCAGATACTCTATGGCTTTTTCCAGCTGAGGATCTCTGTCGGCTTCAATGTCTTCTATCGTTCTTTCGACCACAATATCAGGTGTAATACCGTTTTCATTGATGTTCTGGTCGTTTGGGGTGAACCATTTGGCGATGGTAACCCTTAAGCTTGAACCGCCAATCAGATTTTCGACGCTCTGAACCGTGCCTTTGCCGAAACTGTTTTCGCCGATGATGATTCCGCGGTTATTATCCTGAATGGCGCCCGCTACAATTTCCGAAGCGGAAGCGCTGCCTTTATTTATCAGGATAGCCAGTGGTATGTTTGCCATTCTGGCCTGCCCATTCACGTAAATCACTTCGTCTTCTGCCGGGTTTCTTTTTTTGATGGTTACCACTTTTTCTTTTTCCAGGAACTCTGAGGTGATATCTATGGCTCCGTCCAAATAGCCTCCTCCGTTATACCTCAAATCGAGCACGACCCCTTTTGGCCTTTTGAGCAGTATCTCACTTATGGCTTTGCTGAATTCCTGCTTGGTATTATCGCCAAACTGGTTGATTTCGATGATGGCGATGTCCCCCTTCATTTTCCAGTCGATGCTGTTGATATTGATTGTGTCCCTTACAATCCGGAGTTTGATGGGTTCGCTGTAATTCTTTCGGAGCACGGTCAGCGTTACCACGCTTCCTTTCTCACCCCTGATCTTCATAACCGCCTGCTCCAGGGTCATGTCTTCGGTGGAATTGCCGTCGACTTCATAAATAATATCTTCCGGCTGAAGGCCCGCCTTTTGGGCGGGTGAGTTTTTTAGAGGGGAAATAACTGTGAGCATGCCGTTTCTTAGCGTCAGTTCCGCTCCGATTCCTTCAAGGTGGCCCTGCATACTCTCCTGAAACTCCCTGTTTTCTTTTGGAGTCATAAAGTTTGTGTAGGGGTCATTCACGGAGGCGACCATCCCTTTAATGGCTCCGAATATCATGTTCTCGGTTACCAGGGCATGAGGGTCGACAAAGTTACTGCTCAGAATATTCCAGGCATCCCAGAAAAGCTGCATGTTGATCGTTTCGGTCTGGCCCAGGGGGGAAGTAACCGTTGTTTTGGGGGCCAGTCCCTGCTGAATCTGGTTGTGATTCACCCCTGCATTCCATCCCAGCATAAATACAAAAGTCAGCAATAGAAAAAGGCCGATAAATTTGGGTGCGGATGACGATGATTCTTTGGCTGAATAGGGCTTTTTCATATAACTTTCAGTTTAACTAAAGAATCCTTTACTCTGGGGTTTGATGTCCAGCATGGATTCTTTGACTAGCTCATCATAGAGCTTTTTTTCTTTGCCGGATAGTTTTTTTGGGATGTCGATCCTGATTTTTACAATGTGATCCCCTTTGGATGAGCTTCCGATTCCGGGTACACCGTAGCCTTTTAGTTTAAGCGAACTTCCGCTTTCCGTGCCGGCCGGAATTATCAGTTTGGTGTCGCCGTGTACTGTTTTGATTGTAATTTCGTCGCCCAATATCGCCTGAAGCACATGAATATGTTTAGTTGTGTAGATGTCGTCTTTGATTCGCTCAAATTCTTTGTTGGGTGCGACACTGATATGCAGAAAGAGGTCGCCTGAAGACCCCCCCTGAAAGCCAGCCTCCCCTTTTCCGGTAAGCCGGATAACCGCTTGATCATGTATACCGGCAGGGATCCTGGCCTTGATACGCTGGGTTTTCAGTAGTCTGCCCTCTCCTTTGCAGTTTTTGCATTTTTTTTCCGGAATACGGCCGGCCCCTTCGCAATTTTGGCAGGTCGAGGCTGTCTGTATCTGGCCGAAGGGGGTCCTTTGAAGCCGGACCTGTTGCCCCGTTCCTGAACAGTTTTCGCAGGATTTCAGCTGGGTGCCCGGTTCCGCGCCAATACCTTTACAGTGTTCACAATTCGTAAAAGCGGAAACTTCGATTTCTTTACTTACTCCAAAAATTGCCTCTTCAAAGCTGATCTGTAAAACCATCTCGATATCGCCTCCTTTGCCGGGCCCCTTTTTACGTGCGGTTCGCTGACCGCCTCCGAAAAAGGTATCAAAAATATCTCCAAAATTGCCGCCAAAATCAAAATTAACGTTTTTGAAGTCAAATCCACCGAAATCGCCAGCTCCAAAGCCCGGACCCGCGGACCCAAACTGATCGTATTGGGCTCTTTTCTGCTTGTCCCCCAGTACCTCGTAAGCTTCAGTTACCTCTTTGAATTTCTTTTCGTCTCCTTTGCCGGTATCCGGGTGGTATTGCTGGGCCAGCTTGCGGTAAGCCTTTTTAATCTCTGAATCAGACGCGTTTTTTTCGATGCCGAGAATCTTATAGTAGTCCATAAGTGATGCAAATAGCTGGTTAATTCTACTCAAAAATGATGGAAAAATCAATGTTCCGCGTGTAATATGCATGCAGTATGAAAATAAACGAGCTCAACTTCATGATCGGGGGCAAGGCGGGTGAGGGAATCGAGGTTCCCGGGAACATGTTTGCCAAAATCTGCATGCACGCGGGCCTGTGGCTCCATTCCACGCAGGAGTTTTACAGCGTGATCAAGGGGTACAATAATATCAACCAGATCCGTGTGGCTGAACAGCCGGTAAAGTCTCATACCAATCGCTATGACCTTGTGCTGTCCATCGATGACGAAACAGTGCCGCGCTATTATGAAGACATCGTGCCGGGAGGGGGCGTTATTTATGACCCAAGTCTTGTTTCGGCAGACTCCAGGCAGAGTGAGTTGGTTCCCGGCGGGGCTCTTAAATACGATGCGAAACTGATGAAAAAGGCTTTGAGCCGAGATGATATCAATTATTTCCCTGTTCCCATGTCTGAAATTGCTCAGGAAAAGGTGGGGTTAAAACTGGCCAGGAATATTGTGGGCATTGGGGCTTGTATGGCGCTTCTTGATTACGAAATTCAGCCGCTTTTAGATCTGATTGTAAAAACTTTTGCCCGAAAGGGGGATGATATTGTGAATAAGAACATCGATGCGGCGCAGGCGGGCTATAATTATGTTCGTGAACATTTTAGCCGGCAGTTCAATTACCAGATTCGGAACGTCAAGAATCCGGTGAAGAAGTTCTTTGCCGATGGAAATGAGGTCATGGTCTTCGGCGCTATTAAGGCGGGTCTGAAGTTTGTTGCTGAATACCCCATGACTCCCAGTTCCTCGGTACTTCATACGTCGGCAAAGTATGCTCAGAAATACGATATTTCAGTCAATCATGTCGAAGATGAGTTGTCGGCCATGAATATGGCTGTTGGGGCGGGGTATGCGGGGGTGCGTAGTCTGGTTGCCACGTCCGGCGGTGGGTTTGCTTTGATGACCGAAGCGGTGGGTATGGCTGGAATGATTGAAGCGCCAGTGGTCTGTATTGAAGTTCAGCGCCCCGGGCCTTCTTCGGGTCTTCCCACGCGGAGCGGGCAGGGGGATTTAAGACAGGTGATGCATGCCTCTCAGGGAGAGTTCCCCCGAATCGTCATGGCCCCCGGTCATCACGAAGAAGCCTTTTATATGGCCCATGAGGCCTTCAATCTGGCAGAGCGTTACCAGTGCCCGGTGTTCATTATTTCTGAAAAGTACCTTTCTGAAGGGCATGCTACTTTGCCTTTTTTAGAAACGGGTCATCTGACCATTGATCGTGGCAAGCTTCTGAAGGAATCGGAAATCAAGGCGGGATATAAGCGTTACAGTTTTACCGAAGACGGTATTTGCCCCCGCAGTATTCCCGGGCAGAAAGGCGGCGCGCATCTGGCCAACAGCTACGAGCACCTGGAATCCGGTTATTCAACGGAAGAGGTCCATCATGTGAACGCCATGTACGAACGGCGGATGAAAAAGATGGAAACGATCGAAAAAAACCTGCCTCACGCTGAACTGGAAGGCGATCCAAAAGCGGATTACACTATTGTGTGCTGGGGAGGAACTTATATGCCGGCTTCCGAGGCCATTAACATGCTGACCCGCGATGGCATTGGGGTCAATATGCTTCACGTCAAATACATGCTCCCTCTGCAGCCGGGTGTGCGGGAAATCCTGGAACACTGTAAACGGCCGGTGCTGGTGGAGGGGAATTACACGGCCATGCTGGGCGGCGTGATTGCTGAAAAAGCAGGTATCGATATTCAGAGCAAGATTCTTGATTACTCCGGCCGGCCATTTACTCCTGATTTTATTTATGCGCGTGTGAAAAATCTTGTGAAGTAATTTAAATTTGTAATTTATTTATGCCCCGAAGCCCAAAAGACTACACATCAACGGAGGGTAAGCCCAACTGGTGTCCCGGATGCGGGGATTTTGGCATCGAGATGGCCATGAAACAGGCCATGGCCCAGCTGGATTTAGACCCTGACAAGGTCCTGCTGGTTTCCGGCATCGGCTGCGGGGCCAATATGCCGAACTGGTTCAGTACCTACGGCCTGATTACCCTGCATGGGCGGGCGGTGCCTGTTGCCACGGGGGCTCATCTGGCCAATCACGAGTTGTCGGTTTTTGCTGAGGCAGGGGATGGCGACGCTTATGGAATCGGCATGGGGCACTTTATCCACGCCATGCGCCGCAATCCGAATATGGTGTATATTGTCGGAAACAACACAGTGTACGGGCTTACAAAAGGGCAGATTTCACCTACCTCAGCGAAAGGCTGCAAAGGACCTTCCACGCCTTTCGGTAACCCTGATCCTCCTATCAATCCCATTGCTCTGGCGCTGGCTAACCATTGTTCATTTGTGGGGCGCGGCTATGCCGGGAACCTTCCGCATCTGGTTAATCTGATCAAAGATGCGCATAACCATAAAGGTTTCGCGCTGGTTGATGTCCTTCAGCCTTGTGTCACCTATGCCAAGGACGCCGGCTATAAATATTATCAGGATCTGACTTACGACCTGCAGGCGGCCGGGCACGATAAAACGAATCCGGAAGCGGCCATGAAACGGGCTGTTGAGCCGCCGGAAAAATACCCCATCGGTATTTTCTATCAGGATGAGCGCCCTCTTTACGAAGACGAATTACCCCAGTTCAAAAAGGGCGCACTGGTGCATCACGACATCAGTAAAATTGATGTTACTCCGCTTTTTGAGGAGTATTCTTTTTGATTGTGAATGGGGTGGGGCTGCTATCTTCTTTCGTAGTTCCCCATCAGTTCGGCTTTTTCAATGATATGACCCTCCATGGCCGTTTCCACATCATCTTTGGTGACCGTTACAGGCAGATCAAGCGTGGTATCCAGTGCGTAAAGGTAGAAGTAATACCGGTGACTGCCGCTTGGCGGGCATGGGGCGCCGTAACCCGGTTTTCCAAAGTCGGTGGTCGTTTCCAGGCCTGAATTCGGTTTGCTGTTTTCACCAATCCCGGCTGTGTCGGGCGTCATATTGATGATAACCCAGTGGGTCCATCCCCCGGATTTTGCTGCGTCCGGATCATTACTTATAAGCACAAGTGATTTGGCATTTACCGGCACGTCCGAAAAGGACAGCTCAGGGCTGATATTATCGGCGTCACAGGTAAATTTTGAGGGTATCGTTTGTCCGTGTTCAAAAGCGGGGCTTGTTATTTTCATATTGTGTTCTCAGGCTAAAAGAAAGAAGGCAATTGAGATTATGGTTGCCAGCCAGCCCAGTGGAATGGCTCCGATGATTCCCAGCAGAAATCCGAGATCGTATGTAAAACCGCTGTTGGGGACGGCGTACATTTTAATTTCCAGAAAGAACCGGACAATCAGTGTGTAGGGAGCCACAATACCGTGCCAGATGCCCATAAGAAAGCCTGGGGTTCCGCTGGTCAGCGCCGAACTGTCACCCGCAAAGGTACAGCCGGTGAGAATCAGGCTGATAAGAGCGATCAGGATAAAAATTTTGGCATTATTTTTCATAAGACTTGCATACTTACTCTTATATTATATGCTAAAATAGAAAAAATAAAATAAACATATTATGGACAAGAATCTTGGCAGGACCGAAGTTCTGCTGAATGAAAAAAAGCTTTATAAACCATCCGCAAAAACGCTTAAGCATGCCCGCGTAAAACAGTACAAGGCTGTGGCTGTAAAAGCGGCAAAAGATCCGGAGGGGTACTGGGCAAAAGCGGCCGAGGAACTCGGTTGGTTTAAGCGATGGAACACGGTACTCGATGCAAGCCAGGCGCCGTTTTTCAAATGGTTTACCGGGGCGGAATGTAATATCGTACACAACGCTCTTGACCGGCACATGGGTACTCCCGTTGAAAAAAAGACAGCAATCATCTGGGAAAATGATGCCGGTGACAGGCGCAAATTAAGCTATGCCGAGCTGAACCGGGAAGTCTGCAGAATGGCAAACGGTCTTAAGAATCTTAAAGTAAGAAAAGGCGACCGGGTGGCTATCTATATGCAGAATACTCCGGAAATCGCGATCGCCATGCTGGCCTGCGCCAAAATCGGAGCGGTTCACAGTGTGGTTTATGCCGGTTACTCGGCCAGGGCGCTTCGGGAACGAATCGATGACCAGGCGGCCAAGGTTCTGATCACTTCTGATGTCGGATTCCGGGGCGGAAAGGTGATTGATATGAAAAAAGTTTGTGATGAAGCGGTGCAGGGGTCCCCTTCCATTCAGCATATGGTCATACACCGGCGGGGCAATATGCCTGTGTCCATGAAAATGAACCGCGATACCTATTGGGACGCCCTTGTCGAAAGTCAGCCGGATAGGTGCGAAACGGTTCCTGTTGAGGCCGAGCATCCGCTTTTTATTCTTTATACCTCCGGCACTACCGCTAAGCCGAAAGGCATTGTTCATGTCCATGGGGGATATATGGTAGGTATCAATCGTACCTTTGAATGGATTTTTGATATCCGGCCCGATGACATCTACTGGTGCACGGCGGATCCGGGGTGGGTAACCGGTCACAGTTATATCGTGTACGCGCCTCTTATGGCCGGTATCACAACGCTGATGTTTGAGGGGGTGCCCATTTATCCTCAGCCGGATAAAATCTGGAAGGTTGTGAAGAAACACAAAGTCAATATTCTGTATACGGCGCCCACGCTTATCCGCACGCTTATTAAATTTGGCGACAAGTGGCCCAAAAAACACGATCTGTCTTCTTTGCGTTTACTGGGGTCGGTCGGTGAACCGATCAATCCCGAAGCCTGGCGCTGGTATTACAATGTGATTGGTAAAAAGAGGTGCCCCATTGTGGACACCTGGTGGCAAACGGAAACCGGTATGATCATGATTACTCCGGTTCCTGCCATGCCGCTGAAAGCAGGCAGTGCCACCCTTCCGTTTCCGGGAGTTCAGGCGGCGGTGCTCGATGACAACGGAAGTGAAGTACCGCCGGGCAAGGGCGGTTATCTGGTTATCAAAAATCCCTGGCCTGCCATGCTCAGAACAGTTTTCCGTAATGAAAAAAGATACCTTTCTACCTACTGGGAAAAATTCCCCGGTTACTATGAAACGGGTGATCTGGCCCACATTGATAAAGACGGTTATTTCTGGATTCAGGGCAGGTCGGATGACGTCCTTTCCATTGCCGGCCATCGTATCGGCAGTGCCGAAATTGAAAGCGGGCTGGTATCCCATCCGGCCGTTTCCGAGGCTGGCGTGATCGGTAAGCCGCACCCCATAAAAGGGGAAACGGCTAAGGCGTTTGTGATCCTCAAACAGGGGTATACAGGTTCAGAGCAACTTGTTGAACAGTTAAAATTGCATCTCAGAAAGGAAGTCGGCCCCGTCGCGGTGACCGATGAAATCGAGTTTGTGGATAAACTTCCGAAGACCCGTAGCGGAAAGATAATGAGGCGGGTTTTAAAGGCCTGGGAGCTTGGGCAGGACGCCGGTGACACTTCGGCGCTGGCTGATTAAGTTATTCTCTCGCGGGCTCTGCGGGCTCTTCAGCAGGAGCGGGAGCGGTTACTATTCGTTGTACCACTGTGATCTCTTTCGGGTTCGGAGTAATCACGTTTCCTGACTGGTCCTTTATGTCTTTAAGA